>NZ_CP063788.1 GCF_025860405.1 Tolypothrix sp. PCC 7712
TGGAACAGTTAAAGGTCACAAGAATTGTCATTGCTCACCGTTTGAGTACGATTCGCAATGCTGACCGCATTTATGTAATTGTTGCGGGGCAAATGATGCAGGTAGGAAGTTTTGAGGAGTTGATGTCTCAATCAGGAATATTTGCTGATTTGATGGCGCGACAATTAGCGTGAATATAACAAAACAAATTTTTCAGCCACAAGTTTGTCAACAAACTATTACCACTGGTGGTTTATTGTAGTTTTTACAACACTTTATTTATACGTTTTTATACTTAAATAGTACTGCGTTTTCTTTATATTATTAATACAATACTAGTACTTAAAAAGTCATTATCTTTACAAACAATGAAATTAAGTAGCCTAGAATAGGCAAAGATGAGTACAGAGAACGTTGTTAAAATTAAAACCATACACAACTATGTATGTAACAATTTTCTCTCTGTAAACAAAGACAACCCAGTAGCATAACAAGGGAAAACCAAAGATGAGAGTTGAAACTCAAAAAACCATCACCAACGCAGTAGATAACGGAGAGTTGTCCTTACAGGATTTAGAATGGGTCTCTGGTGGCCAAGTGGAAGACGAGGACAAATCAGCAGAAGAAGTAGAACGACCAGAAGAAGAATCAGGGCCAGAAAAACGAGATTAAGCAGAGCAATGTCGCTTAACATACAATTCTTCTGAAAATATTCATTTCCCCAGAATGTTCTTGACGAATGTTCTGGGGAAATTACATTTTGTAGTACTTAATTTCACTCAGCTTGAATCAATCTTCTATAAGCACCATCCACACTCTTCATCTCCTCATGAGTTCCACGTTGCACCACCTTTCCCCGTTCCAGCACAATAATCTCATCGCAATCACGAATTGTACTTAAACGGTGAGCCACAATCATACAAGTGCAACCGCGTCGGCGGATATTTTTATCAATAATTTTCTCTGTGTTGGCATCTAAAGCACTTGTCGCCTCATCCATTACCAAAATTGACGGGTTATTCACCAAAGCACGGGCAATTTCTAAGCGTTGGCGCTGTCCACCACTTAAGTTAGATGCACTTTCCAGTAATTTACCATCCAAACCATCAGGAATCGCCATCACTACATCCAAAATTGCAGCATCCTGACAGGCTTTCATTAACTGCACATCAGAAATTGTTTCATCCCACAAAGTTAAATTCTCCCGTACTGTACCACCAAACAGAAAAATCTCCTGCTCTACCATCGCTAAAGAATTAGTAATTACTGCACGGGGAATTTGCTGTCGGGGAACACCATCAAACAAGATTTCGCCATCCCAAGGTTGATAAAGTCCAGTAATTAGTTTGGATATTGTAGATTTCCCCGAACCGCTACTACCGACAAAAGCTACCCGTTGTCCTGGTGTCAGGGTGCAACTAAAATTTTCAATTAATGGTGCTTCTACCCGACTATATCCAAAAGTCAGATTGCGGAGTTCGACATATCCCTGCAAGCAACATTTATCTACAGGCCAAGCATATTGAACAGGTAATTGCTCAATGGTAGCTATCGGTTGCAATGATGAATCTGTGGGGTTTTGCAGCACATCATCTAAGCGTTTCATATCACCATTGAGTGTCTGAATAGTCGTTCCCAAACTCAGCAACGTATTTACAGGACTTTGGAACTTACTCATGAGGCTTTGAAATGCAACCAACATCCCAATCGTCAAATGACCATCAATCACCCGCAACCCACCGATAACTAACAATAACATCGTCGTTACGGATGAGAGAAACAATGGTAGCAGCGATACCCACTGTTCATCTTGGTACATTTCCTGCTCGGCACTGGTGAGTTTGGCATAGTATCCTGCCCAACGACTAAAAATGTCGGATTCTATAGCACCTGCTTTAATGGTTTCAATACTTTGTAAAGTCCCAATTTCTACTCCAGCTAGTTTGCCTTGGTCTTGCGATAACCTCATACTAGTATCAATTCGACGGCGAGACCTCAACTGAATAGCGGTAACATTAATCACAACAGCAGCTACACCAATCAGTGTCAACAGCCTGTCATAAGCCAGCATCATTGCTGCGTAGAAAACAATCATGACCGCATCAATAGCAGTTCTAGCTAATTTTCCTGATAGTATTGAAGCAACTTTTTTGTTAATCCCAATGCGATTGCTAATTTCTCCGGCATAACGCTGGGCATAGAAACTAGAGGGTAAGCACAACAAATGCCAAATAAATTGCCCAGTCATGCTGATGGACAGTCGCAGATTGAGATATCTCAGTTTTCGCAATTGTAGCAAGTTCATCACTGCTTGCAATAATGCGATCGCTCCCATCCCAATCAACATTGGTTGAAGCCAGTCCAATCTGTTTTTTATCAAGACATTATCTATAAAGACTTGGCTGATAGCAGCTAAAGCTAAGTTAGGAATTACTAATAAAAAGCCAATCAAAACGCAAAATAACAGTTCGCCAAAGGAATTTTTCAGCCGAGAGTATAACGCACCAATAATATCTGCTTTCTTTCCACCTTTGTGAAACTCTGCTCCCGGTTCCATTACCAACACGACACCTGTATAGGCTGCGTCAAATTCTTGCATTGTGACGCTACGGGGTCCAGTCGCCGGATCGTTTAACCAAACACGCTGACGCAGTTTTCCACCACCAGTCTTGCCAACAAATCCTTCCACCACCACAAAGTGATTAAAGTTCCAAAATACGATAAACGGTGGTTTAATTTCTTGAAGTTGCTGGATATCTTTTTTAAAACCCTGAGCCTGCATCCCATAACTTTGTGCCGCTAAAATCATGTTCGAGGCTTTAGAGCCATCACGGGAAACACCACAACTAACTCGCAATTCTGGCAAAGGAACTATTCGCCCATAATAGCTCAGAATAATGCCCAAAGCTGCTGCTCCGCATTCGACAGCTTCCATTTGTAATAAAGTCGGCGTTCTCAAACGAGTGTTGTAATATTTGGGTTTTTGGGTTTGTTTTTTTATCGCAGCAGCTTGCTTGAATTTTTCAAATAATTGCATAGTCAATCCCGAAATCGCAAAAGCAGAAGGCACAAGGTAATAAAAAGAACAGGTAACAAGATAAATTCTTCAATTGTCTGGCTTGTCTACTCCTTAGAAGTATTCAACTAAATTGGTCAAGGTATTGATTAATATAAGGATAACTTCTACCGAGAAGGCAGTATAAAAAATAATGGTACATGAAAGTCAAAAAATTGAACCTATTTCGCCCAGAAGCTTTGCAAAAACTGTCATCTCCGGAGCAGCTTGATTTTCTAGTTCAGTTGGTACATCCAAAAGATTGGGTTATATTAGCTACATTTGGTGGGCTAATAACTGTTGGGCTGGTGTGGAGTATTTTTGGACAGATTCCAGTTGAGGTAGCAGGTAAGGGAATATTGATACAACCGGATGCTGTGGTTCCACTGAATGCTCCTATCAGTGGACAGATAAAAACGCTGAATGTTCAATCTCATCAGTGTGTTCGTAAAGGACGAGTATTAGCAACTTTAGAGCCAATCGAGTTGAAGGAACAGCTAAAACTTCAGCGTGGTAAACTGATTCAACTTCAAGCTCAGGCTCAAGATTTTGCCAATATCCAAGAACAACGGATTGCTTCAGAACAGCTAGAAATTGCTGCGTCGCGGACTCAACTGCTGCGACAACTACAAACAATTCAAAGTTTGTCACCAGATCTGAAAACTAAAAGTATAAATGCACTGCAACAGCAGCGAATCAGCCTGCAACAAAGATTGCGGAACGCTCAAGCAACGGCTCCAGCGTTGAAAGACTCTTTGCAGAAGCGTCAAGAACTAGCAAATGTAGGAGCAATTTCTCAAACTAATTTGATTCAAGCTCAACAGGAGTATAATCGCATCTTGGAAACAATCACAGATGCACAAGCACAACTAAAGCAAACAGAAGCTACTGAAGCGGAAATTCAGCAGAAATATGCTCAGAATCTGAATATGCTCGATGAAATTCAGACTCAGTTACAGCATTTAGAAACTCGCAGTCAGCGTTTAGAGCAAGAGAAACTAGAAACGAGAAACAATCAAATCAATCAAATTCAGGAAGTTAAGCGCAACATTGACGAATTAGAAAGTGAAATTGCTCGTAATAGCCAAATTATCAGTTCTTTTGATGGTTGTTTGTTAGAATTTGCAGTTACACCAGGACAAGTTATTAATCGTGGAGCTAATCTAGGAAGAATTAACGTTGATGGTAAGCAAGAAACCACAATTGTCATGGCTTATTTTCCTTCAGGTATTCAATTAACTTCTTATTTTGACAAAGAAGTAGCTATCACTCCAAATGCTATTTCTGATGGAGAGGGAGCAGTCATCGGCAAACTCGTTTCTGCATCCATCCTACCCGTGACTGAACAAGGAGCAGCTACTAGCCTGGGAAATGATGAAATTGTTTCTAATGTTGTTGGTTCAAGAGGAGGAAAAATAGAAGCAAAAATTGCAATGGAACGGGATTTATCTACTTACAGTGGATATCGTTGGACTTCAGGTAAAGGGCCTAAAGTCAAACTCACGCCTGGAATGTCGGTACACGTAAAGATAAAGGTCAAAGACCGCGCTCCCATTACTTTGTTGATACCAATGTTAGAAGAAATTTTAGATCGTTCTTAACTATCTTAAATACAATTGCTAGTTATAGCTGAATGCTGTGTTTGCTGTAATCATCGCTTTTTAGCAAACTCTAAAATCCGTAAACATTCGGGAATAAAAATGTGTTACAACACCAAATTTAATAAAAAGATCATCAGATAAATTCTCATATTATGTACAAAACTATCATTTGGATGGCTATTCTAGCTCTTACATTAATTTTAGGAAGCTGTTCATTAAATATCTCTGACTTAATTTTATTTTTAAAAGCTGAAGACACTCAACCGCAGTCACTTGAGATTAAAGCTTCTTTTAAAGCCAAGGGAAAGACTATTTTTCTTGAAGTAGCAGAAACAAAAGAGCAACAAGAAAAAGGCTTAATGTACCGCAATTCTCTAGCTGATGATCGGGGAATGTTGTTCCCATACAAACCACCTAGACAAGTTTCATTTTGGATGAAAAATACACTAATTCCTTTAGACATCATATTTATCCGAGATGGACAAGTGAAATTTATTTTGCATAACTATCCTCCCTGCACAAGTTATCCTTGCCCAAGTTATGGCCCTTTTGTACCCGTAGATCAGGTGATTGAAATTCCTGCGGGACAGGCTAGCAAATTGGGAATTAAGGTTGGTGACGATTTAGCTGTTCAAATTAAGTGATGGGACTTCAGTAGACAAAATCAAAGATATATCAGATTAAGACAATCAGCCAAGCCGTCGGCTTGAAAATGCAGAATTTTGGATGGTGAAGATCTACCAAAAAAAAGACAAGCAGAGTTGTTATGACTACAAAATTACTTGAAATAACTGCGCCATTCCCAACCTTGGGAAAGATTTATCAGATGCGCCTTAGCCCAGTAAACCTTGTGGAATATCTTCAATCACCGCTAAGGGTTATCTTGAGCAAAGCCTTATCTGAGGCTGATTTGCGAATAACCTTTTTTTGCTACATCGATTAACAGGATTTACTTGCTCTGCCCGGTTGATTTAAACTGTGTCAAAAAAAGGTTGCTTCAAAATCGACCGAGGCTAAGGAATCTGCCCGATTTAAACGTACCAGTCCGGGGGCGATCGCACTCCTTGAGCTTCGACCGGGCAAGAAAGGTGCGCGGTCGAACCACCTCTAATCCTTATAATTTAAGCTTTTTAGCTTGGTAATCAAACTTTTTCTTACTTTTATTTCTTACTTGTGCTACTTATCATCGCTATTCTTAGCATTAATAGAATATGCCATAGATTAAAATCTATATAATCACTCTGCCAAGAGACCACAACAAATAACTTTATTTGCTAGTAACACAAGCTTGGTAAATAGTCTTACTATGGTGATGCAAGTTTTACATAGTGGTAGGAAAACACCTATACACCCTTGTATAGCAGTAGAGAAATTTTGGGAGCTTCGAGATAACTGAAAATTATTGTCCTACTTTCCGTGATTGTTCTATCCAAACTGAACGGACTACATCAACGCGCTTATCAGTGCTTCAGTAACACTTGTTTTCCTGTATCATAGCTAATTGCTTGCCTTAATGCAGTAATGCAGTAAGGCAGTAATGATTTAAATAAAATAAATGTCTCAGCCTGAGCTAAGTTTGGTGGTTTTGAGAACTACCGATGTCCTAAAAACGCTGTTATTTTACAGAGCCTTTGGGCTAGAGTTCGAGCAAGAATGTCACGGTCAGGGGGTGATTCACTATGCTTGTACGTTGGGTATAAGTACAATCGAAATTTATCCGGGAATTGATGGGTCTGCACAATCGCCAGTACAAAGTGGTGCAACGATGCTCTTGTTTAAAGTCGCCAACATCGATGCTGTACTTACTAAACTTCAAGAAATTGGAAATACCATACTACCAACTGTCCAGTCAACCTTGCTCTTTCGTCGGGTAGTGCTAACAGACCCTGATGGTCGTAAGGTTGAGCTTACAGAATTATGAAACTTTTTATTAATGCAGTAATGCAGTAAGTAATGCAGTATGTCAGTAATTGCGTTTATTAATCAAAAAGGTGGTTGCTCCAAGTCAACATCCGCCGTTCACATCAGCTATTGGCTATCACGCAAGGGGCATAAAGTCCACTTGCTAGATGCCGACGCTCAACGTAGCAGTTCTATTTGGCTTCAGTCGATGGAGGATAATTCAATTCCTACTACCGTGCTGCAATCACCCGATGAACTGTTGGAGCAAATTCCAGAGTTAGCGCAAGAGTGTGATTATCTAATTGTGGATGGGCCAGCTGGTTTATCTGAAGCTAGCAGGGCAATTTTATTCAGAACTGACCTAGCTATAGTTCCCTGTCAACCCACAGGTTTAGATTTGCAATCTGCTAGTGATGCGGTGCGGTTAATCAAGCAGGCTCAGTCTGTGCGCGGTGGTGCGCCCAAGTCCACAATATTTATTAGCCGTGCTGTTAAGGGGACAAAGTTACTCGATGAAGCGATCGCACTTTTATCTAAAACAAAAGAAGTATCGGTGTTAAAGACAGTGATTCACCAAAAGCAAGCGATCGCTGACACCTTTGGACAAGCTGCAACAATTTGGAATTTATCGGGACGACCAGCAGCAGAATCTCAACGGGAATATGAGCGACTATTCAAAGAAATCATGGGGATGCTGAAATGACTAAAAAACGAAAGCCCCTTGATGATGCCTTGGCGCATGAGTTTGTCTATGGTCAAAAGGATGAGCTAAAAGAACCAGAGCAAGTAATAACTCAAAACCAACAAGAGCCTGAACCACAGCCAGAGCCTGAACCCAAACCAATTGCACTACCCACGCCCACACCTCAACCCATCAAGCCTAGTATTATGTCTCAACTCCCGCCGACCACTCCCAAGGAAGCGACAATTAGACTTACTGTGGATTTATCTGAGTCGATGCACCGCAAGCTGTCTATGTTGGCGGCGAGGACAGGGAGGAAAAAAGCTGAGATTGTGCGGTTTCTGTTGGATGAAGCACTTAAGGATGTAGAAGATTAATGCAGTAATTGATGCAGTAATGCAGTATTTAAGTATTTACTGGCTAAGTATAGACTTGCAGAAAAAATCCACTCAAGCGAGGTACTGCCCCTCAATAATCTGTGTTATCAGCACAGCGCCTCACTTTTCGGCTTCAGGTGGAAAACGGAAGATGGAGGAATTGAACCCCCAGGTGTTACCCTGCTCTAGTTTTCAAGACTAGTTGCCCTCCCTTGAGCAGCATCTTCCATTTAGGGGTGTCTGGCGGGACTTGAACCCGTTATGACTGGTTCCACAAACCAGCGCCGCGACCACTTTGGCTTCAGACACCATTCAGTGGAATCAAGGGGATTTGAACCCCTAACCTCCTGTGTGCAAGACAGGCGCTCTAGCCAGTTGAGCTATGACCCCATGTGGCAGGAGTGAAGGGACTTGAACCCCTACAAATCGTTCGCGTAGAGTCTCCCGAAGGGAGACTCTACGCGAACGATGCCCATCCATTAGGCGACACTCCCATAAGTTGGTAGCCCCGGCAGGAATTGAACCCGCGACTTCCTCTTTGTAAGAGAGGCACTCTACCAATTGAGTTACAGGGCTAAGAAAGCGAGTGATGGGACTCGTTCGTGCAGCGTTCTCGAAGAGTACCCATACGCTCTCGTGTGGCGCACTCAGATGCTAGCCACTACATCACACCCGCATTCAAGAACCTATAAGGTTCAGAGCGATCAACGAGATTTGAACTCGTGTCTCCTGGTTGGAAGCCAAGGGTGTTTACCACTACACCATGATCGCGTTAGTTAAGCTGGTGACAGGAGTTGAACCCGCAACCTACTGATTACAAGTCAGTTGCTCTGCCACATTGAGCTACACCAGCAAAAGTAGACGGCGAGGGCGGGGCTTGAACCCAGATTAAGAATTGACCACACCTTTGTGTTACCAGTTACACTACATCTGTATACTGGACGCGGGGGTAAGAGTTGCACTCACCGTTTGCAGCTTATGAGACTGCCGAGCCGAAGAATGCTCTATCCCCGCATACCCCTGACAGGAATCAAACCTGCAACAAACCCGGTTTAAGCGGGCCACGTCTGCCAATTGCGTCACAGGGGTAAAATTTGGTGGGCGCTACAGGAGTTGAACCTGTGTCAGCCTGATTAACCCTCTTTTGTCACTCTAGGCAGAGGAAAAGTAGAAATCAGGGTGAATCAGGGATATAAAAATTGAACTGGTGAGGCTATAAATAATAGATTGAAGTTTAAAAAAACCCAAAGCTAATTGAGGAATAGGAAAAACCGTTAACCAGGGATATATCAGATTAAATAAAGTAAAAGGTTGAATAATCAAACGAAGATTGTTAAGAATGTTCTTCCAGCCATTTCCATTATCCCACCAAGGATGTGAAACAAATTTTGACTCTCGTTGTGATGGAGACTGAAACAGTTGCTCCGAATGCAGACTAACCATTAAATAAGCACTGCAAATAATTTCCCACCATCGCTCAATATCTGGGTAGTGAGTCAGGCGAAAATCTGACCAACCTAATTCATTCTTACTTTGTTTTAACCCGTACTCGACCCAAGTTCTTAAACCGTAAAAATTTCCAACTTCTCTTGGCGTAATGTCTGGATATTTACTCATCACATACCAAGTAGTGTTATCAGGCAAATTTTCTGGATCTGTAGTAATTTGCCAATATCTAAGTTCTCCACGTTTTCCCGGAATAATTTCTCTAATAAATCGATTTTCCCGACTCAAGTCAGAGAATACCCTTTGAAACTTCTGCCACTTTAAATATTGAATATGTTGTCGTGGAAGTATTTCTACATAATGATTTGACCGAATCGCTACTATATAGTTCAAGTTTAGTTCATCTAATACAGATATGAAATTCTTACCACTCTCTCCATATAAGCTATCTGCAAGTACTAAGTTGAATTTAAAACCCATTGATTGTAGCTTTTTTATCAGTATTGCTGCTATTTCTGGTTTAGTGCGGTACTTATCTCCTGCCTGTAATCTTTCCCTGGGTTTATACACTTCAAACAGTAATGGAAATGTCATCCCACAGAAAACACCATATACTGTCACTGCCACAATTCCATTATCTGTTTTTCCCAAATTTCCTATATACTGCCGTTTCACATAATCTGTCTTGCTCCCTTTCTTTTTATCCCCTGTCTCATCAATAATTAAAATGATTGGTCTACCTTTTAGCACTTGTAAAATTAACTCTAACCTTAAGGTTCTTAACTTTTCTATATCCCAAGGTGATGTAGTTAGAAAATGATGCAACCCTTGCTGGTTATCTAATCCTACGATTTTTGCTATTTCTGGCAATGTTTTACGTTTTAGATCAGAAATGCAGCCTACATGGAGATATTTAAAAGCCTCGAAACTCCTAACATCTGGAAACAGACTTTTATACCACTGGCAATATTCGTCCACAAATTTGACTGTTGGTGCGGCTGGACGGGGCTGTACCATGCTCTGTGTCTTGGTTCTAGCATTTTTACCTTATTATACTACTGCCAGAGTGACAAAACAGGGTTAAGAGTCAGGAGCATAACCGTTCTGCCAAACGCCCATATTTGATGGGTCGTCAGAGACTCGAACTCTGATCACTCCGCTTAAAAGGCGGGAACTCTAGCCATTGAGCTAACGACCCATGAATCCGAGTGGTAGGATTTGAACCTACGACCGCCTGTTCCCAAAACAGGAGTGCTGCCAAGCTACACCACACCCGGATAATACTGCCCTGCCAGGATTTGAACCTGAAATCTCCTCGTTCAAAGCGAGGGATGTTGCCAGTTACACCACAGGGCAATAATTGGCTGCCGAGGTTGGAGTTGAACCAACATCTCTATGATTCAGAGACGAGCGCGACTTTCCCAGTCGTCCACTCGGCAATGAATGGCTGCCCCAGTAGGACTTGAACCTACAACCCCCGCGCCCTTCAGCGCGTCGCTCTGCCATTGAGCTATGAGGCAATGTGCCAGTCCCCCAGATCCGGATTGAACGGATGACCTCCTATTTTTCAAACAGGCGCTATTACCAACTGAGCTACCAGGGGGTAAGGCGAGAACGGAAGGACTTGAACCAACACTAATCAGTTTCGTAGACTGATGTGTTATCCAGTTACACCACGTTCTCATAAGGCGGAGAGCAGTGGACTCGAACCACAGATGCAATCCCATCTGTTTAGCAAACAGCGCCGATCGCCTGATCGATTTACTCTCCATTGTTGGTAGGTCGGGCAGGAGTCGAAAGAGCAACGCAAGAAGCGACTGTTTTACAGACAGTTGCCCACGCTGATAGGCGAGCCGACCTATGAAAGATTTGGCAGTGCAGACGGGACTCGAACCCGTTAATCACACGCTTGAAAGACGTGTCGCTCGACCACTTCGCTTCTGCACCATCAACGCACAGACAAGGATTTGAACCCAGAACAACAGTTTTGGAGACTGTGGTGTTGCCATTACACCATCTGTGCATTTGGTCGCAGCGATGGGAGTTGAACCCACATTGACCAAGTTATGAGCTTGGGGCTTTGCCGTTAAGCTACACTGCAATATTTCGAGTCCAGGGTGGGATTTCAACCCACGAAGCAGTCGGTGTTGCAAGCCGATGCCTTAAACACTTGGCGACCTGGACAATTTGGAAGCCTTGACGGGAGTTGCACCCGCTTCTCCGTGCTTGAGAGGCACAGCGACTTGTCTATTTGTCCACAAGGCTACACGGGGATGATGGGATTTGAACCCACGTTCTTTCGCTCGACAGGCGACTGCTTTAAACCGGACTAAGCTACACCCCCACGTTAGGTGGCAATTATTCAGTTTTCAAGGTTCAGAAGTGTTTGCTCTGTGCCTTTTTGAGAGGTTGTAGTGCTTCACTACATTCATACTACATATTGTAATACAATGTGTCAAGGGCGTACTACAAAGTTTTTTGAGAAGTAAGAGGGCAAGGATTGCTTAATGGCTGTATTGCCCTCTATGGCTAGGGTTGAGCAATTTACTCAGCTTCAGTCAGGCGTTGTGCGTTCCAGAACTGCTCTGCAAATGCAACTGCTGGGTGAATTGGCGCTTTGGGCTTGCTTTTGAGTACCATTCCAGCTTCGTGGGGTAGGCGATCGCTCTTTGTGGAGTTGCATTTTTCACACGCTGTTACAACGTTGTCCCAAGTATGCTGTCCACCCTTGGAGCGAGGGATTACATGGTCAAGCGTTAGATGCTTGGTGCTACCGCAGTATTGGCAGGTGTGGTTATCTCGCTTGAGTACTTCACGCCGATTCACGGGGGGTACTTTCCAGTGCCGTTCGGGATTACCAATGGTTAAGCGGATGTGTTCAGGCACTTGTAGTACGACATTAGGAGAACGCACTTTCCACTGCTTTGTAGTACCAAAATTCAACGTTTCTGCTTGACCTGTGACTAACAGCGCGATCGCTCGTTTGATGTTGATGCGTGCTAGTGGTAAGTAGTTTTTAGAGAACACCACAACTGAATTTTGTAATATGTGTGGTTGCCTAAAAGGTGGTTGAGCTTCCATGTGATTCACTCCTAAAAAAATAACCCCCGCCTCTGGATGAAAAGAAGCGGGGGTCAGGTCATCGATACTTTTTGCCCTATGTTGGTGCTAGACATCTGCACCTCCCGCTTCAATACTGTTCGGTTAAGGAAAAAGAGGGGGTCAGATCAAGAAAAATTTGTTCGCGTATTTATTGCGAGAACAATAAAAAGTTGAGAGACTTACTTTTTCTCTTTGAGACTGTTGTATAAGTCAGCCCAGTTTTGTCGGAGAGAATCAATACATGATTGTAAGTAATCAACCTGAGTCCTTCGAGCAACCGAGAGAACCGCATCAATGTGAGCAGGACTTCCAGCTTTCCCTAAATGCTTGTATTTGGTTAACTTACCTGGTTGAGAAGTAGGGAAAATTGCTTGAGAAGCGTGTAACTTGTAGTACCAATAAACCCCTTGTTTACCGCGTGCTTGGTAACGGGAAACAGAACAACCAGGAGGCGCAATTTCCCCCACCGCTTTAATTTGTTGAATCATCAGATGCAAAGTCGCAATCGCCTGTTGCAACAGTTCCGCTCTGGCAATGAGATCATCTTCTTTTGTGGACATGATCAATAACATTTATATGTTCTCGAAATGTGTTCGAGAACTAAGTAACATTTAATATATTATGACCATTAGACTAAAATTCTAGTAAGGATTCAGGTCTAAAATTGAGGAACTAGAGAAGGGCGAGACTGAGAATTAATAGAGTCAGCAATTAGTGCTTGTACAAAAAAATCAATAACAGACAGACTTTGACGACGACAGGTTTGAACCACCGTCAACAAATTGGCAGTATGTTGAAACCGCTCCATCGAACGGGAACCACCACTAACTTTACGTTTTGTCACAGCCAAACGCAGCGATCGCTCGGCTTGATTGTTATCAGGAGGAACTTCAGGGTTGTCAAGGAAATACCACCATTGGGAGGCTTTATCGCGCAAGGAACGTAAAAGGTTTCCTGCTGTAGCTCCGGCTAAGTTAATCCAGTCATCAAGTGTTTGTTGCAATTTAGATTTGAATTGATTGACCCAATCGTTATAACTGGCGCAGTCAAGAGTCTCAAACCATTGGGCATAATTTCCAAAAGCTTCATCAATTAAATCCACAAATGCTTCACCAATAGCTTGGTTGTGAAGACCTGGAAGTTGAATTAGTTTTTTGAAGTGACGGCGTAGATGAGCCAAACATTTCTGCTGCTCAGGCACCGCATAGCCATTGTAAACACTAAAATCATCGCTGCTGATTACCCCTGTATATTTAGCCCCTAAAATGGCTTCTAGTTCTGCTCTGGAACGAGTGTCAGCAGCAGTAAACAGGCAAAACTCAGAATTGGCAACTACCCACAACCATTCTTTAACTCCCTTGACAGACCAAGGTGTTTCATCCACATGAATGTTAGGTTGTGTCTGTTTTACCCAATTACTTAACTCAGTAATGCTTGGTTGAATCGCTGTTTGAATTCGTTCATTTGTGGTGACTAAAGTTCCCAGCCCAATTTCAATTTGACCTAACTCCCACAACATTTCTTGCTGTTTTTCATAGGGCATATGTGCATAATTATTTGCCCATCCTAAAAATGCCTGTAAAGAAATCCCTAAATCCTGTCCTGGGATGATATCTTGTGACCAGGAGGCTGTTTGTATATTGCCACAGTACTCACACTGGCACGTATGGCGTTGATACTCAACTATTTCAATGGGACGCTCCACTAGTTGCGCTACAGACTGTTTTTCTACTTTTACTGCCACAGCCGCAAACGCTTTTTGACCACAACAGACACAATCACTTGGACGTAAGATTTCACAACGATCTACTCTACCAAAACCCTTACGGGTCTTACCTTGATGCCCTGGTTGCCCACCTGGCTTTCTTTTGGGATGATTTGATTCTTCTTGCGGTGCTGCTTTTTTGTTTTCACTCTTTTTGAGGATGTCCCCTGATGGCGGCTTAGATGAGGTTTTGCTGTCTAAATCTCTGCTGACTTTTAAACGTTCTATTTCTTGCTGTAGTTCTAATACTGTTTTCTGTAATTCACCTATTACCTTGCTCTGCTCAATGATTATCTCTACCAGTTCTTGTTTCGATAACTGGTTCAAGCTTTCCCGGTTTAAATCTTGAGGCAGGTTTTGGTTCATATCTGTGATACTCCTCCTCAAGCGATCCCTTTGTCAATACTCTGCCACCTGAATCCTTACAAATTCTACAAAAATTTTTGTTCTTAGCATATGCCACTGGTAAATTTTCAGGCACAAACAGCCTGTCTAGATTCTCAACAAATACTTTTAGCTTTGTCACAGGTAATTCCGGCTCAAACCATCACCAAGGCTATTGAAACTACTTGTAGCTCTCAACGAAGACTCAGAATATTACCAACTTATGTCATAGTTACCTTAGTCATTGCCTTGAGTTTTTGGTCATCTGATTCAATTGTTGATGTGTTCAAAAATCTCATTCATGGTTTGAGTTCTTTACACATACCATCAGGTTTACGTCTTCAACCCCCATCTGCTTCATCAATTACAGAAGCCCGTCAAAGAACCGGAGCAGCTGTAATGAGAAGGTTATTTGAACTGGTGGCAAAGCCCTTAGCAACAATATTAACACCTGATGCTTTTTTGGGGGAATTCAGAATTATGGCTGTAGACGGAACAGTTTTTGATGTTCCAGATACTCCCACAAATGCTAGAGTCTTTGGCTATCCTGGTTCTCCTAAAGGGACATATCCAGGCTTTCCTAAAGTCAGATTAGTCTTTTTGGTAGAAGCAGGTACTCATTTAATTATAGATGCTTTTTGTTCTCCCTATCGTATTGGAGAAAGAAGAGGTGCTTTAAAATTACTACGCAGTATTAATTCTAGTATGTTATTAATGTGGGACAGAGGATTGCATTCTTTTAAGATGGTTCATACTGTCATCCAACAACAAGGTCATTTCCTTGGTCGTGTTCCTGCCCATGTGAAGTTTCAAGTAGTAAAAACGTTGGCAGATGGTTCTTATTTATCTTGGATTGCACCTGATGGACAGTCAAGAAAGAAGGGGGCAACCCGAATTTCAGTTCGTATTATTGAATATGTGATTGAGGAGGATAGTACTCTA
The DNA here is from genome assembly GCF_025860405.1 of Tolypothrix sp. PCC 7712. GTDB lineage: Bacteria > Cyanobacteriota > Cyanobacteriia > Cyanobacteriales > Nostocaceae > Aulosira > Aulosira diplosiphon. The sequence goes on from NZ_CP063788.1 coordinate 15,236, forward strand.
AAAACCTATCGGTTGATTACTAATTTAATGGATGTTGATAAGTTTCCGGCTTTGCTGTTAGCACAAGAGTACCATAAGCGATGGGAAGCTGAGAATACTTTAGATGAGTTGAAAGTACATCTATTAGCAAGGAAAATTCCTATTCGTTCTAAGAATCCTCGTGAAGTGGTGCAAGAACTTTATGGTTGGTTGTTGGCTCATTATTGTTTACGTTGTTTGATGTTTCAAAGTAGCAATTTGAAGAATATTTCTCCTTTAAGGTTAAGTTTTGTTGGGAGTTTACGAGTGATTCGGCGTGCTATTCCTGAGTTCCAACGCCAGATAAATACGAATGTGGATATTAATTTATATTATAGTTGGTTAATGGCGGAAATTTCTGATTTAGAAATACCTTTACGACAACAGCGAAGTAATCCTAGAGTGGTGAAGAAGGCTCGTTCTAAGTTTAAGAGTAAAAAACGAAGTCACAGGAATAATTGTACTCCAAGACAACAGTTATCTTTTCAAATTATTAAACGTGCAAGTTGAATCTATTTAGTTTGACGCTACGGTAATTTATTGTTTCTCAATTTATAATTTCATAGTTTAACTATTTTCTCTCTCATAGTTTGAGTGTATGAGAATTTGTCCATCTTTTTTTAGTCTCTAGTTCTCGCAATAAATACGCGAACAAATTTCTCTTGATCTTACCCCCCTCTTTTTCCTTAACCGAACAGTATTGCCTCCCGCTTTGAATAAGTTGATCTGGATTGAGCCATTCGGTAATTGCTCCCAAAATGCCAACGTTTACAGATTTACCGCCGCCATTGCGATATGTTCCTTCAAACGCAAACAGCGCGATAGCTCTGCCTAAACCCAGGCTGGGTTGGCAATGCATCACGCTAATAATGGTTGAGGAAAATCTGCTGATCATTGAAGGTTTGTAGTATTTGTAATTAAGATTAATTTCAATAATACAGTTGTAGTATGTATTTGTCTACTGCACAGTTTTGGGGGAAAGCCTAACGATCAGTCTGCTTCTGTTAACTCGCGATCGCACTCTGAATCACCAAATCAGTAGCGGTGGTGTTGCGTTTTTTGGCTGCGGCTCTAAGTACCTCGCTCAACGGCTTGGGCAGTTTGAAAAACCTCTTAACTTGGTAAAATTTAGTAATGGGGCGATTTTTCTGCAACCAATAGTAACGCCAAACTAGTTAACTTGTAAGAAGCTGGAGATGTTCCTCCTTTGATGAGACGGTAGTGCAGGACGCATCTTTTGAGCAGTTTTATCGAACAGAATTCAGGAGTCAGGAGTCAGAATACAGGAAAGGTATTCTGTGCGAGTGGTGGATGAATAACCGGGTTTAAGACCCCCACCAAATTTTCAATTTGGTGGTCTTCTCCCAAGGGGAGACGCACTCGCGTTCAATCAGTCGGGGATTCAGACCCGCGACTGATTGATTCTGACTCCTGAATTCTGACGGATGTATTCTTCTTCAACTCATAAATCTACCCTATAAAATGTCAATTAGCTCCGAATACACTCTTTCTTATTGTCAGTCAAAATTAGTTGATTGAATTCTTATTAATCCCAGCACCCATAGATGAAAATATTGCTTTTTTTTAGTTTATGACTAATACCAATTCAGAAATTATCGCTTTTTTAAAACAAGCATCTGATGGCTTGTTTTTTATCAGCGAATCCGAGTATCCATTTTTGGTGTTTCTTTGGTCAGGTATCGCACCTGTAACCCCAGAAAAAGTTGTGCAACAGACAGATCATTCCCCAGATACACCTATCAAAGTAATAGCAGTTGATGATTTCTTTAGGGTGGCGGCAAAAGAAGAAGATTGGCATAGCCCTTCTGAGCAAGAAACTGTGAAAAAATTCCAGAATCTAGTGCAGGTAATTAAAGCCAATCTCAGTAACCCACAAGTGTATCGCCTCGGTAGCAAAGAAGTTGATGTTTATATTCTAGGAACCACGCCATCATCTGACTTAGCAGGGCTTTCCACTAAAATTGTAGAAACTTGAGTTGTTTACGGATCTACCTTACTTTCAATTACTTCCTGAATATTTGGGGAAACATTCGAGAGAAAATCATAGCCTGTGAGTTTTTCTAATTCGTCAACACTGACTTTATAGGTTCTCCAGTCATTATTGATTTCTTGTTCATTCGGTATGTTTACCGCGATGACACGAGTATTAGCGGTAATACCATTAATAAGAGAGCCTGGGCTATCTAGTACAACAACAATCTTCCAAGTGGATTTAGGAACTGTCACCTTACCCTTGAGGGGTTCGCCAAGACTACCACTTGGCCCGGCGACAATATAAAGTTCTTTGCCAAGACTTACCAGTTCTCGACAATAGTCTTCTAAATTGCCCCAAGTGTTGCGGTTGTTGTCCGGCGTTTGAGGCATCATGTTGGTCATCAAGAAAGTGGCAGAATTATCCTCTACCGTCAGAGAGCGGTCTGCCGAAGGTACAATATGACCTCGGTCATAACCTGAACCAGAGTACATAGAAGGAGTGACTCGCACCCAACCAGAGGGCAACGTATTGTCTGGGCGGAAGTTATCCTGGCGCTCTGCGTTCCCTAGCCATGACTTGTTAAGCTGCCAGCTTGCCCAATTCGCAGTTCCTTTACTTTGGTTGTAAGAGAGTGCATATTGATTTTTTACCATGAGGTAATTATCAGGCGTAAGCTTTGTTGGCGTTGCCCCACTAGCATTTCCCAGGAGTAAATGCACACTTATTGATGGGGAAAGTTCAGTGTTCGGTGGCACTTGGGATTGAGCAGGTGAACACCCAACCATAAGCGCCACCAAAACCGCTACACCCCAAAAAAGACTCCTGACCATAAATTCCTGTACCCAATGAGATTTATTTCACTTCAGCTAATTGATTGTATTTCTAAAGTTCCGCTGAGTTTTACTTTTAGTAGTTACACACCTTCGTAGGGTGCTAGGGCTAAAGTTTTCGTTCTTTCAGCTTTGCTCCCGTGATCACTCTATTGGATGCCAGAAAATTTTTAGAACTAAACATAATTTTCCGAAATTGCCAGCACCCTTATGGTAGTAACTATCAGAGTGCCGAACTATGAATAACTTCTATAAATAACCAGGGGAATATATCCCATCCAAGCCCAGTCACAACGACTGGGTTTTTGGTGGAAAGGTCTTCATTCCTTAACTATGGAGATCGCACTCAACAACAACAAAAAACCCCGGCGTTAATTACCGAGGTGACGGGGAGAATTACAAATAATGATGAGAGAGATACCGTAACCGAAGTCTAAAAATCTTAGCTAACGCCCAAGGCAACCAAAACTAGAGTAGTGACTAATAAGGTGGCAATCGCACCTTGAAACTTGTAACGATTTTGCAGCTCAATGTTTGGATATTCAGCGTAGTAAAGTTGGGGTTCAGTCGCGTAGTTATTAAGAATGCCGCTTTCATTAATAGTGGTATACATAGTTTTTTCTCTGGTTTATTACTTTATGTAAACCAATTTAACGATATTGTTACAAATAGTCAACAGCACTTGACAATAAATAGTAAATACTATCCATAACAGAAGCTTATCAAGGATAATTGGAGTTTAGGCACAAGCCCTGAAAAAAGATACCAGCCGTCATCACCCAGATCCACGCCACACAACGAATAATCCCAAAATACGGCTATGAAACTTTTTTTGCGGTCTCCCCTTACTTGATGGGATGATAAAGCCCGTCATCCTGATAGCGCCACGCTGTACTACTTGGATCGCGATTGCGGCTCCAGCGTTCAAAATCAGATTGACTTTTATTTTTTTGCTCACGCGCCAAGGTTGCCGTATCTATTCCCAACCTTTTGGCTAAGTTCTCTGCTAGGAATGGCTGAAGTTCCAGCGATTGGGGAACTTGGCTGTTGTAAGCATAACCTTGTCGTCTGGCTGGACTTTTGTAGCGCTGCCCTGCATTAAGTGCGCCCTCTAATTGGGCCAACTTGGTTGCCATTGCTTCATGCTTTTGTTCTAAGCTGCTTAAGCGGTGGGAGTGCTGCCCTAACTCATTTTCCACGCGGCTTTCTATACCACTGGTAAGACGGTTTAATTCTGCTTCTAGTTGATGCAGACGGGTTTCTACATCAGTTTCCATACCATCTACTTCACCCAGGATGTGATGTAACCCCTGAATCACCAAATCTGTGGCGGTGGTGTTGCGTTCTTTAGCTGCGGCTCTGAGTGCCTCGACCAACGGCTTGGGCAGTTTGAAGTTGATTGATTCGCGTTCAACTTTCGCCATGTCTACACTTGGTTATACACGTCCAGTGTAGACAGTTTACCGCTTTGTGGTGACTTTTCCAAAAGAACTGGGAGGGGCGTAGACGCGTTGCCACAGGCTAGCGGCTTGTCTCAGACATCGCGAGTGTTCGTCTGGGCAGTATCCCATCATCCACAAGGGTGCTGCTGGGTACAGTTTGCTTTAATTACAGCAGTTTTTATTTGCATCAGGTACAGAGTAACTGGTTTTGAGGCAGGGGGCAGGAGGGAGAAGAAGAATTTTTCTATTTAATTCTCCAGTTGTGTACCTCATTTATTTGTAACCTGCTGTAATTGTAACTAGGAATAAGGAAGGCTAATTAATGTAAATTTATCAATAGTATATGCTGTTTTTTTCTATGAAATATTGCCTGACAATAATTTAATGGACATCAACCAACAAAAAGAACAATTTAGCATTACCTATATTAGAGCTATTGCTGCGGTTGCAGGTTATTCTTTATATAGACCAGAAATCGATAACGACAGCGTAGATTTAGGCATAATCAGTAGAGGTGGTACAGGTAAAATTCTTTCTCCTAGACTAGAATTACAACTAAAGTGTACAGCCAGAGATATTCTTGATAAAAACTATATTAGATATCCCCTGATTCTCAAAAATTATAATGATTTAAAAATCAATGCCCTTGTCCCTCGGATTTTAGTAGTCGTTTTAATTCCAGAAAAAATAACAGACTGGATAAAACAAACTTTTATATGAACTTTGTATTAGACATTGTGCTTACTGGGTATCCTTGCGCGGAATGCCAGACACCGAAAATACAACCAATGTTACTATTGAAATACCTCGTAGTAATCAGTTTACGCCTGATGCACTCCAAGCCATCATTCAACGCATTAGTTTTGGAGAAAGCCCGTGAAAGTCACCATTAAAGATAGTCAAATCCTCAAAACCATTAATCCTAATGTAATACAAGCACACTTGCAAGCAACAGGTTGGCAGGAAACCGGGCGGATATATAATGATGCTGGAGCAATTTGGCGACTAAAAAAAGATGCCACGCCTGAATATGAAATCTTGCTACCTCTTCAACATAACTTAGGAGATTATGCTGAAAGAATCAGCGATATATTAAAAACATTATCAGTGGTAGAAAATCGTGACCAAGTTGATATATTAAGCGAATTTATTACCAATTATCCCAACTTCAACTTGCAAGGTGTGGTCATGCAAATTGCTACTCCATCAACTGATAAACTGAGTGGAGAAATTACTTTATTAGCTGAAGTTTTTGAGAAATTACGGTCAATTAAAACCGAGCTAGCAGACCATGATTATATCTTAGCCATTAAAGCCTATCAGGAACGTTTACCAATTCACTGCACAGGTGATTTAGTCAAAGTTGACAATCATTTTCTCCTGAAAAATCCCCACGATTTGCTTCTTGGTAATATCTAATTTCAACCAAGCTCCGATTGTTAGGTTTTCTAGATGAGTTCTGATATCGAGTCACTCATCTGCTTTTGCAAACGCTGGCGATTATCATCATATTTCAAAACCGTTTGCACTTGGGCGTGTCTGCTGAATCGCTGAGTAGCACGGTAGTTGCCATTATTGAGATCCAATACTGTAGTAATCGCACTGTGACGAACACGATGGGGTGACATCTTCTTAGTAATTCCGGCTTGCTTACAAAGCCCATCCACCAGTCGCCTAATTGCTTCTCCGGTTAATCTATTTCCATTCTTGTGATAAGCCAGCACCGTAAACAGCGGATCTAAGCCACGTTTCTTCTTAGAAGCTTTTATCCAACTGGCTAGAGCGTCGGTGGTTTTAGGAGATAGGTCAATAACTTCCTTCTGGCTACCCTTACCTTTACCTAAAATTGAGAGCGTTTTTTCCTTAGCGTTAAAGTCACGCACATTCAAATTGACTATCTCCTGACGACGCAAGGCATTATCCCAGAGTAACCGCAGTAGTGCATAATCACGCTTACCTTTTAAAGTGTTCTGGTCAACCAGGGCTATTACCTTAGCATAATCAGTAGCTGGAATTCCTGTAGTGTCTCGATAGGTTTCGACCCTTTCACCTTTGACATCATCTAAAGAGAAATTGCAAACCCCCAAGCGTCGCCCCATCTCTACCATTGACTTGATAGCACTGAGACGACGATTCACCGTAGCTTCAGCCAGCTTTTTCTTGATCAGGTGTGCCTTATACTTGAGAACCACAGCAACAGCATGACGCTGTTCCAGGTGAAGAAACTCCAAAACCAAATCCCGGCTGGGTTCTTTCTTAACGACAAATAAGAAGAAATCTTTCAAATCTTTTTGGTATTCGCGCTTAGTGTTCTCACTCCGCTTATCCCCAATCAATTGCTGGATAACATCGGGGTCATTTTCTAAAGAAAAGTCCTCTCCGATCGCTAAGGAGAGCGAATTTTCTAGAACACTCAGATTTTCCGGGTGAATGGGGTTCATTGGTTTGGGGTAGCGCAAGTTTCATGCTTTCACAATATCTTAGTTGTTAATTGGTATTTATTACTGCCAGTGGTGCAAAAAGCAACATTGTCGCACTATGTCCAAGTCGAGGGGGGAAGGGGGATAGGGGAGTAATTGTCAGATGATTGACGGTTAGGGAGGGTGATGAAACGAGATTTTCTGACATGAGAGTGTCAGGGCTAACGAAGGGAGTACGTGATCTGACGGTAAATGAACGGAGAGTTGACAATAGCGAACACCCGCGCTCCATCTTTCAGGGTTAGGGTGTAAGAGCGCGTGTTTATGAGAGGTAGGGATTCAAATTATTTGATATCAAAATTGTCTGTACCAAAGATATGACAATAAACTGTTGTCAGCACCTTTGAATCAATGCTAAAATCTTCCCTAGACAGGGAATAATTTCAAATTATTTATTTATTTCATCAAAATTTCTATCATAAATAGTTTCTCAAGTAACAAATCGTTGAAAGTTTGTTATAGGTGAAGGTAATCTTTTTAGCTTGTAGGTAATGCGTATGTATATAGAAACTTTTACTCCTACTGAAGCTGCGGCATTTGTAGAATTACCAACCAAGAAGATTTATAAGGAAGTAGAACACAAAATTTTTCCTGAATATAATCCACCCCGGCTAAATTTTGCTGCATTGGTTTATCTACGTTTAATTAAAGAGATAGACTTTATCAATGTTGATTTTCGTTCATCTCTTTATCAAAGCTTAGTAAGAGCCTTGGAGCAAAAGTTACCAACCATTGAAATAGCAAAATTTGTCAGAATAGAAGTCGAGCCTATTGTCAAGGAGGTATTAGAACTTATCAAATGTTTTCAAGCGTGGAAAGAAAATTTAGTTTCAGATCCGAACATAATGGGCGGAGAAACAGTATTTCCTAATTCTCGGCTTACAGTTCGTCATATTGGTTCAATGCTTGATAGAGGAGAGTCCCTAGAGGTAATACATGAAGACTATCCTTATTTAACTGAAGAAGATATAAAATTTGCTCAAGTTTACGTGAAAGCTTACCCAAGTGTTGGACGACCTAAAAAGAATTAAATTCCTAATTGATGAGGATCTTTCACCAGCCGTTGCACGTTACTTGTGTAACGAGCTTTTTATTGATGCAATTGCTGTGAGAGATCGAGGATTACTTGGTGCAAAGGATTATCAAGTTTTAGAATATGCTTTTAATGAAGAGCGTATTCTTGTAACAGCAAACGTTCGGGATTTTGAAAAATTTGCTCGGACTACAGAAATCCACGCTGGCATTGTATTCATCTGCCAGGGAGATTTATCTCGAAATGAGCAAATTGCTATTGTCGAAGAAGCTGTGAATGCAATCAATGCTGAATTAGAAAATGGGCGCGATATGTTAAATCGTGTCCTATACATGGAAGAAGATGGTACTAAAAGGTTTGATAATTTGGGAGAAAACTAGATAGAAGCAACGAATATACGTCGAGCGAGGTCTGTACTCACTTATATACCCCGTTTGGTAAAAAATTGATATACAGCTCTTGATATCAATTTTTTCAAGGTAATGCTAATTATTCTGCATTCAACAATCTTTCAAGCCCATCAGGTTCACTTTCTGGCTTGAGATACAAAGTACAAATTCTTTCCACTTCTTCAGGTGATATACCTTGCTTGTTGCACCAAGTTCTGATGCAAGCATCGCTCAATTCTTCTACCAAACCATAATCAACTACAGCGATTTCAGTATCTTCATTACACGCAATTAAATTGAGAATTTTGATAATATCCGGTTCGCGTACTTGTTGATTTTTGGGTGTGTATACAAGGGCATGATATTTTTGATTCTGATTAACTAAAACATAAATTGATGGTTCAGAATCCTGAGTTAGTTTTGCACTGACAATATCACTAAGAATAGTCCTGGCATAATCACGATGCATTTGTAGTTTTGCTGTATGTTGAAAGAAAGGAGAAATATCCAAATCTGCTAAAACATCTAAGTCTAATTGACCTGATTTTATTGTTACCTGAGACGCAAGCTCAGGCATATTAATTTCTTGGGAATTAGCTATTGTTAAAACTGGCAAGTCCGTCAGCTTTCTAGACTCTCCATGACGCAACATGAGATTTTCCCAACGTTGTCTAATCCTGACTAAATCATACTTAAGGTCTGTCTCTTGTGTCAGATTAGGAACAAAGGTATATACTTTAACTGTTCGTGGATAATGCCAAAAACGCAATATGCGTCCAGCTCGTTGAACAGGGCCAATAGGAGTCCAATCGATATCATAGTTGATAACAGCAGATGCATCTTGCATATTAACCCCAACACCATGAGCATCTGTTGAAATAAATACATCGTAGCTTTCTTCAGAAATATTTTCAGCATTATTAGAAATAGGGGCAAACTTTTTGATCAGTTTTTCTATTTCATTGGTTTCTTTCATTTGATATTTTTCTTCATTCTCACTCTGCTCGATAGTTGCAACTACTTTTAATGCGGGGAACATTTGTTCTAATGCCTGTGCTAAGTAAACAACAGTAGCACGGCGTTCACAAAAGATAATTGCTTTTTCTGAATTCTGCCTAAGTTCTTGAATAATTATGTAAAGTGCTTCAAGTTTCAAGTCACTTTTAAAATCCAAATTAGCCAACTTTTCTATTAGAGGATTTAAAAAAGATTGTCTTTCCTGTTGAGCCGAGACAAATTGTAATTTACCAAGTTTGTACTCGTTTTTACCCCCAGGAGTATCAACAACGCTTTCAAGAACTCCACGAAGAGCCAATGGAGAACTAGCCCAAGCAATTTTTACCAATCTCCTGATACATTCTCTAAACATTGGATTACGTGAATCTAAATCAAAATATCCTTTTTTAATTGCCTCTACCAGTTCCTTGTCTAGTAATAGAGGAAAATTGACACTGTATAATACAATTTTGGGAATATATCTCTTCTCGGTTCCAAAAATAATATAATTATCTTGATTCTCTAATTGACTGTAGTATTTAGCTACGTGAGGTGTAGTTAGTTGAGAAGCTACGGGTAGATGAATAAAATCATCTGTTTTATTAATATGCCATGCCCGTGCGCCATCAACATAATTTTCATCAAACAAAGCGCTAAGTTCGGCAGTATGTGGTAATAAATATAACTGGTTATTTAGGTTGCTTTCATCTCTAGCATAAGGGGAGCCAGTCAATAATAAAACCTTAGTATTGCTGCTCTTGTTCAAGAGTTCTTTTAACCGAAGAAAAGCCCGACGCTCTGCTGGATTTTTCTTCATATTAAATAAATCTTGTTTAAAACGATTCCTAAAGTAATGACTTTCATCAAAAATAATTAACCATCGTTGCTCATGAAGATTTTTTTGAATTTCTTCAAACAATTCCAGGCTACTATCTTGATCTGAACCACTCTTATCTAAAGCTTGATAAACAAAATACTCACAAGGTAGACCAGCATCACGCATTTCGCGTGTCCAATTACTGCGGACTGCCTTTGGGCCAATAACCATGACATTATCAATTAGGTCATCATTGCGGAGGTGTAAAGCTACGTGAACTGCTACGACGGTTTTGCCTAGTCCGGTGGAAGCTACCAGCATTGACCCGCCTGACTCTTTTATCTGCCGCAGTGTTTGGGCAATCATGTCCACCTGATATGAAACAGGTTGTTTCTTATAATTACTTTTGATTGGTTGTATGTCTTCCAGGGCTAACATAGTCTTTAAGTACACATCCCACGGTCGCACAAAGTTAAGCCAGCGCTGCAAGACTTCTAATAATTCTTGGGTAATGTCTTTCGCTTCAGCAAAATATGCATCAAACTCGTTTGCTAGTGCCACAACTTCGCGACGTTTAGTGATTATATTGCCTGCCTCGACTTGCTCCATCAAACCACGTTGGGTAAGATTTGATGAAGCCATAATTACTACCTTGTGGTCAACAATATATAGCTTGGCATGATGTTCTGTAGCTCTAGCATCTACAAGGTGTAATCTACCTTGTAGCATTTTTTCTATTAAATCTAGTACTGTCTGTCGCCGATCTTTGTCCAGACCTGTTCTTAGGTCACGTAGGATATCATCAATTAATGCTTGCCGCGCTCGTTCCTCTCCAGGGTCATCAAGACCGACTAATATATAAACGCGCTTGCCTTTTGTGTATCGTCGAACTAGCCCCCAACCTCTAATTGTGAAGAATCCAGAAGCGATCCTAATCTCTTTTTTAGCTGTCTGGAAGTAATGGCTTATATACTCCAAAGCCTTTTTTCTCTCAAACCAGCTTTCTCGTAAAGTACCTCTTTCACCGTTTTCTTCATTTTCTATTTCTTCATTCATGAGTTGGGATTGCTTGTGGTAGATTCAGCTGAGAGATCAACGTACCATTTTATAAATTTTCTACTTTAATAATTCCCGTACTATTACTAGAAAACATGGAATTTAAAATCAAAAATACCCCCACAGAATCGGTGGGGATAATGGTCAGCTAAGGAGGTACGTCTAAGTAGTACAATAATACTAATAAGTGATTATGCGGTCAAGTGTGCCACGATCATTTTTTTGATACAATCCAATCAACTCTTTTACTCGTCAAATCGCTTTCTATAGGTGTCGAATAGTTCACTAATCTTCTTTGGTTCGGATACAAGTATTCCCCGTTCGTCACGGAATGTGCGATCGCTCGCGCCTCGGAAAGATAGCCAGTTAAAACTTGTGGTGATAGCAAATTTCGTATCAGAAATAAGAATTTTCGCATGGGTATCTCCCAAACGCTTTAGCTGGAAATTATTTCTGTACTGAATGGCTAATTGTTGTATTTTCTTCTCGGCTTGGATATCATCTTTGTATTTTCTATCGTTATCGTCTTCTCCCAAACCATACCCAATATAAACTTGCACTCCCCGCTTAAGGAGATTTTCAAAATCTGCAAGAAATCGTTTATTTACAGAACTAGCTCGAATCCAAGGTGAGATAATCATTAAACATTCTTGAGTATCATGGAGAGCTTGTTCCAGAAGGGGACGGTGTTCGGACATATCTAACCAACGCATGGGAACTGTAGCTAGGAGAGAATTTAGCTGTGTCTGAAGTTCTTCAATTTGTTTTAGTGCAGATTGAAGTTGCTGCACTAAAATAACTTTTTCATCTTCATTTTCAGTTTTTTCAAGATTAGTTTGAACTATTTCTATTTCAGCTACAATTTTTGCTTGACTAGTATAAACTTCCGACTTAATAGAATCAATTTCTTCTAGTCTAGCTTGATTAACAAAATCACTTCCTAAAACTTCTTCAGCTAATTTCCTGGGTGAGCTTTCTTTTAGAGTTTCAACAATGCGAAGTTTTTTAATTCCATTAGAACGAGCAAAAGCAGCTTCATGTTCACTGGAAATTACATCGTCAATTAAAAATGCTACCTGAACATCATCACTATCTTTAGCTTTATATATGAGTGCCAAGGCTTTTTCAAAAAATCTCTGCCTTTTTTCAATTGCTTTTAATGCTAGCAAGTCTTTCTCTTCTTTAAATCTGGCTTTACTAGCTCCCTCAATTTGACGAATAATTCCATCTACGTCTTTAAGTTTGATATCAGATAATTCTGGAGGTTTATTTGGAAACGGATCAATCTCTATAATTTCTTGCTCTCGTAAATCCTTGTGTTTTAAAAAGTATGAATTACTGCCATACCAGCGTGGATATCGTAATAATCCATCAAAATCTATATCAAATGTCCGCTCTTCTGGAACAATAATTTTAGCTTCTTGGAGAGTTGTAATACCTTTTTTAGTCAATTTCCAAACTTGCAACCGAGAATCATCAGGAGCTATAAGGTCAATATTTTCACTCATTCTTAAATTGACCATTGCATCTTTTAAAATTTGCTTTTCTATACCGAGAAAAGCACTAATATCTTCTTCTAAATTCAGCCCAGCATCAATAGACTTTAAGACAAATTCCTCTATTGGGGGTATTGGTTTACGTAATTGTATTAAAGCTTCAATAGTTACTTTATAAACAGGTAAACCTACCTCTTTACAGGCTACTAAATCAAAACCTGTTCTATTGTAACGCAGCAGTTCATTGACTGAGAGAGAGATAAAATTGTCTAAATTCATAATTTGGTTTACCTATTTTATTTACTTACCATTCATCGCTTCTATTAAGCTACAATTTTCAGGATGGCGTTCAATATAATCTAAGACTTGGTACAAAGGATTATTTTTTGAACTCCGACAAAAATGATGATCTCCCACAATCACCAAGCCAACTCTGCCTCTAGATAAAGCAACATTTAGTCGTGCTTCATCTCTAAGAAAACCTATTTCCCCTTTTTTGTTTGAACGAGTGATAGAGTATACAGCTATATCAGCTTCACTTCCTTGAAATGCGTCAACTGTAGCGCACCTAATGGTTAATCTTTTCCAATTATTTAATTCTGTATTAATTCCGCGATTCAGCAATTTTAATTGTGCTGAATAACCACTTAATACTGCCACACTATAGGTTTTTTCTGCTGCTTCTGCCATTGTATTAATTTGGCGAAGCAGATTAATAATAGTTCTAGCTTCACAGCTATTGTTATAACTGGAATTAGCACGTTGCTCTTGATAATTTGGCAGATTAGAAGTTGTCAACCAAGTCACTGGTTGTGGTAAAACTTTAGCCAAATTTGCATCTATATCTTTTCTGGCACTTCTCAGTTCACCTTGATAAAAGCACTCACTGATTAGATTGCCAATTGGCTCAACCATCCGATGCTGAATTTTTAACATCTTACAACAACTGCCAGGGAGTGTTGTTAGCAGTCTGTCAAATAAAGTTTCTCGGATGTCATCTTCAGTTAAATCATATTTTTCTAAAAACTCTGCATTGCGGCTGACTTCATCTTGGAAGGGTGGAAGTTGTTTCGGATCTCCCACAAGTATCCATCGCCGAGTTCTCGACATCGGGACTAATACTTCTGTTGCTGTAGCCTTTGATGCCTCATCAATAATGCAAAGGTCAAATTCTATATCCTGAATGTATTTAGCAATGCCAATACAAGTTCCTGCTACTACAGCAGAACGTTTGATTAGTGGATCATTAAAATTTTCATTGCGACCAAAACAGTCAAACCACTCGGCTTGAATACTAATCAGTTGTTGTAACATTTTAGCATCTGGAGCATGAGGGTCAATCAACTGATTGCTCTTTTCTTCTAGTTGATTAACGTTGAGTTTTAATAATTCCTCTTTAGCAATTCCTGTGATTTCTTGGAGACGCTGGGCTTTGGCTTTATGTTGCTCTCGTACTTGTTTTTGTTCTTCCCGCAATTCTTCAAGTTCACTTGTAAGACGCAGAAATTCATCTCTTTTATCTTTGGGTATTTTCTGTTTAGCTGGTAATTTGGGATTGTCTATTTCATAGTCTATAGGGTAAATTTCGTATAATTCTTGTTGACGAGTTGTTGCTTCTGTTTTTAATTCATTAAGCTTTGTGACTAGAGCTTTTAGGTCTTGAAATAAAATTGCTTTTTCTAATTCTTGTGGAGAAACACCTCTTTTAGTAGACCACTCTGTTATAAAATTTTTACTGGTAGTTACAGCCTGTTCTCTCCATTTCTCCATTTGTTCTTCTAACAACAGAGAGTGAATGTTTTCTGAAACCTGTTCATGATTACCAAGGCGTAACAATTTTAAGTCAAGGTTTTGGTCTTGAATCCGTTCTAGTGCATTATCCAATGCTACATGAGTTTGTGAACTCAACAGGATTCGTGCTTCTGGGTTTTGCAGAAGAGTTTGAATGATGATTTCTGTAATAAAGGTTGTCTTTCCTGTCCCTGGTGGCCCTTGAACCAAAAGAAAATCTTGTGTTGTTAATGCTGCTTCTACAACCTCCTTTTGTGATTCATTCAGAGATTGAAAACACTCAATATTTCCAGATATTTCTGGATGCTTGACTTCTTGAGGATTAACAAATAATTGACGCATATCAGACCGAACTGCACGGTCGAATCTAATTGCATCTAGCGCGTATTTTTGGCGATTTAATGCGGTTTCAGTAGCCCGAATATCAAAAACTAGCTCACCGGATTTTGGCAGTCTGTCTGGTTGTCCATGTTTCACATAGAGAATTAACTTGTCACTAGCTTCTTGAACTTCAACAACATCTCCTCCTAAAATACTAAATCCCTTTTTGTTAATAATATGTCGGGGTTGTCCTGCTATATCTTTATCTGGAATTTCTGAGATTTCAAAGATAATATGCTTGCCATCACGAGTAAAATCGGTATATTTAATTGGCTGTTCTCGACTTCTTTCCCAATCGGTTTTAGCTTGGAGAATATTAAACCAAGTCTGGAATAATCTTTGTTTGTCCGCTTCTAATTTTGTCTGTCGGAGGTTAGCTTCGTGTTCTTCAACTGCATTCTCCATGTCTGTAATAACGTCTACGGCTTCAGACATGAAGAGTGGCCTACCAAACTTAAATTCGTAGGGAGGAATCCAAGCTTGCTCTCGATTTCTTTCTAGCAAGGCACTAGAGAAAGTATTGGCATTAATAATATCAAGGTATTCTTGTCCTACCGCTACATGATATTTATAATTAACCCCAAAAATAGAATAGTGTCCTTCTCGAAATTCTTCTTCAGGAGAGTTGAAATTACGGTTACGGTAACGGCTGATGCCACAAGCTGTATTCAAATCCTCTAGAATAATTTTTTGAATTTCCGCTTCTGATGTTTGAAGTTCGTTATTAAGATTTCTCAAGGCGTTTCGAGTTAATGTCAGATAACAAGCACGTTTTTTAGTTGACAGGATTTGCGATCGCTTTCCTTGGATAATATTAAGTTCTGTGAGGAGAACTTCTGCATTGTGTTGGCGTTCTGCTGGATCTAAGGAAACAGCTCGTTCTATTATCTCCACAATTTCAGGTGGTGCATTAAATGCAGCCACCCCTTGAGGTATGGCATCATAATCGCTAATGTCTACCTTTGTTAAGCACTTAAGCACTAGTACGCCAAAACTGAAGACATCCCTGGTGTAAGGATAAGTGCCATCATCAAGTTCCGGTGGTGTGAAGGGGCGAGATACAAACTCCCTGAGAGTAATGCTAGGTCGAAAGTAGCTTCTGAGCTTAGATATTCCAAAGTCGGCAAGTTTTGGTTTACCGTCGCTACTAATTAAAATGTTATTGGGCTTGATATCTCGATGGCTGTAGTTGCGATTGTGAGAGAAAGCCAGAGCTTGTAATACAGGAAAAGCCACATTTTGCCAAAAAGAATCCCATTCATATGATGGAGACTCTTTCAACAATTTTGCTAAGTCTTGCTCCATCCACTCTAAAACAAGGAAATACTTACCTGTAGTTTCATCCTTGCCTGAGTCTAGAAGTTCTACGATTCCCTCATGCTTTAATTCTTTGAGTGCTTGGGTTTCACGTCTGAAGGACTCTTCTAAGATATCGCCTTCAATTTGCCCATGTTTAAATACTTTCACTGCAACCCGTCGCAGATCGTCGAGCATATCGCTTGCCTGATAGACATCAGCCATTCCACCAGAACGCGGTTGGGGAGATAGAGCATAGCGATTGTTGATCAGGCGAACCGACGGCATAACTTTAAAACCCGTAGAGTTTTTTTATTTGTAACATAGCCCTTACCTCAGTATGAAATTCCGAATTTTTCCTGGGACTAGAGCAATCTTCCTAGAAAAATCTATGTAACTATTTTTGAGTTGCTTGTAAATTTAGTTACGCCCTTGGCAATACACCAAGGGCTGATTGTTTATTGACGGTTAGACATGATTCATGGAAACAGTTCTTTATATTCGGTATAAGCCTGCTTCCAGCCCTTAGCATTTTTCTCCACTCCCCAAAGGGATTGAATGATTTGGGTTTGTGACATCTTCTTATCCACCATCTGCTTGACGATGCCAACCAATTGTTCACTTGTCAGTGAGGCTGGAGTATAGCGACGGTCGGTATCGATTCCGGTATCATCGGCAAGAGTCTGAGAATCGCCCGTAAATGGGGTAGTATCACTGATTCCGGTATCGTTTCCAGTATCGATACCAGATGATTCCAAAAGCTCAAAAGCCTTATCAGTCGGCTGGTATCGGTCGGTATCACTTGGGTTTGGGTGCAGAGTTGGCGGCGGTGCATCTGATATCACCCAAGTTTCATTAATCCACGCTCTGGCCTGATTCAAAAATTCATCCGGTGACTCAGAGTTGGGTGATTCTCCATCAGTAACAGCCGGGGAATCACTTCTCAACTCAGAGAAATATTTAAGCAGTGTCCGCGCCGGATCTGGTTGCCCAGAATGGGGATTAACCTCAGTTTTTAACCAATCTGGAATGATACCAATTTCACCCAGTGCGATCGCCTTATCAAAACTATCAGGGTCAGCCAGGAAGTAACGCCCAGTGGCCATTGAGATTGACTTCAGGGGAGACAGCTTCTTACTGGTAGCCTCACAACCAATAAAAGTAGCCCCACTTTTGAAAGTATCGCCAAAACCTGCGGTGTTTTTCGTCCCCACCCAAGATGTGAGATTTTTACCATGCAACACAACGAAAATTTGAGCGCCCTTCTTACTGGCGCGAGTGAACAGAAAGCGAATAATCCATTGCTTCTGCTCCGGAGTGAGATAGTCAGACAAAGCCACAGCTTCATCAATCACCAGAATAATGTCTGTGTAACTATTTTGGGTAGCGTTGTCCATCTCCCTTAAATATTGGTACAAATCGCCTGCCACAAGAGCATCAGCCTTTGCACCATCTACTTGGGGGTAACTAAGTCTGCATACTAAGTAATGGCATTGAAACGGGTATATATCATCACCTGCTGTGAAGTAATGAATTTTGGTGTTTGGCTCCAGTGCCTTGCTTAAAATGGCTAAAATCGCCATGAGCGTACCCTTACCACCTCGCTGATTACCTGCAATCACGGTTATTTGGTCACGAATGCACTTGGCGATATCAAAACCACTTTTGGTTAGCGCGTCAATAATTGCGATCGCTCTGCTGTGAAGCGGTAACGCCAAGACTGATTGAATGTCTGGTGCTGGGGTCTGGGGTTTGGGAGGGAGAGCCTGTGAGGGACTGGGCAACTGGACAAAATGCGGTTGTGGCAGTTCAACGAACTTGGGTGAAGGTAGCTTTGGTTGTGGCTGTTGGGATTGTTGCTGAATTAAAGTGACCTGTGCATGGTCAATTCTGGGGTCGGGCGATACCTGTGCCAAATGTTTGCACAACTGCTCAACAGTCGGAAACGCGCCCCTATAAGTGGTGAAATTGTCCAGCAGCCACCTGTAAGCATAGAACCGCTTACCAGCTTCTACGCCCGTGAGAAAATCGGTGAGGGTGTTGGTGTACTGCCGCAGCATCACAAATTCACTACGCTCTGTGGGTGTAAGGTGGTTCATCAAATCCACAATTTCATTGGAGCCTGCAAACCATTCGCCTCTTGCTTCGCTGTCACCCATTGCCGCCAAAAATTCTAAGAAGTTACCCCGCACAAAGGGAATGGGAGCAAAGCAGTGGGAATCGGTCATATCTTGTACCACTGACCAAGCGTAACCCAGACCCGCAACTAACGCACCGATGGGGGCTAGTGGAGAGGTGGCATAACAAACCGCCCCGATTGATGCCGTTGCTAAAGTGACGCATTTGGCTAGGTTCATCCCCGCCCTTTCAGTCTTGGCACGAACCAATAATTGATCCAGCCTTTCTACCAGCCACGGGGCGATGTTACCCGCTTCCCAATACTGTTCGGTTAAGGAAAAAGAGGGGGGTAAGATCAAGAGAAATTTGTTCGCGTATTTATTGCGAGAACTAGAGACTAAAAAAAGATGGACAAATTCTCATACACTCAAACTATGAGAGAGAAAATAGTTAAACTATGAAATTATAAATTGAGAAACAATAAATTACCGTAGCGTCAAACTAAATAGATTCAACTTGCACGTTTAATAATTTGAAAAGATAACTGTTGTCTTGGAGTACAATTATTCCTGTGACTTCGTTTTTTACTCTTAAACTTAGAACGAGCCTTCTTCACCACTCTAGGATTACTTCGCTGTTGTCGTAAAGGTATTTCTAAATCAGAAATTTCCGCCATTAACCAACTATAATATAAATTAATATCCACATTCGTATTTATCTGGCGTTGGAACTCAGGAATAGCACGCCGAATCACTCGTAAACTCCCAACAAAACTTAACCTTAAAGGAGAAATATTCTTCAAATTGCTACTTTGAAACATCAAACAACGTAAACAATAATGAGCCAACAACCAACCATAAAGTTCTTGCACCACTTCACGAGGATTCTTAGAACGAATAGGAATTTTCCTTGCTAATAGATGTACTTTCAACTCATCTAAAGTATTCTCAGCTTCCCATCGCTTATGGTACTCTTGTGCTAACAGCAAAGCCGGAAACTTATCAACATCCATTAAATTAGTAATCAACCGATAGGTTTTTAGAGTACTATCCTCCTCAATCACATATTCAATAATACGAACTGAAATTCGGGTTGCCCCCTTCTTTCTTGACTGTCCATCAGGTGCAATCCAAGATAAATAAGAACCATCTGCCAACGTTTTTACTACTTGAAACTTCACATGGGCAGGAACACGACCAAGGAAATGACCTTGTTGTTGGATGACAGTATGAACCATCTTAAAAGAATGCAATCCTCTGTCCCACATTAATAACATACTAGAATTAATACTGCGTAGTAATTTTAAAGCACCTCTTCTTTCTCCAATACGATAGGGAGAACAAAAAGCATCTATAATTAAATGAGTACCTGCTTCTACCAAAAAGACTAATCTGACTTTAGGAAAGCCTGGATATGTCCCTTTAGGAGAACCAGGATAGCCAAAGACTCTAGCATTTGTGGGAGTATCTGGA
Organism: Tolypothrix sp. PCC 7712; assembly: GCF_025860405.1. GTDB lineage: Bacteria > Cyanobacteriota > Cyanobacteriia > Cyanobacteriales > Nostocaceae > Aulosira > Aulosira diplosiphon. The sequence continues at coordinate 34,847 of NZ_CP063788.1, forward strand.
ACATCAAAAACTGTTCCGTCTACAGCCATAATTCTGAATTCCCCCAAAAAAGCATCAGGTGTTAATATTGTTGCTAAGGGCTTTGCCACCAGTTCAAATAACCTTCTCATTACAGCTGCTCCGGTTCTTTGACGGGCTTCTGTAATTGATGAAGCAGATGGGGGTTGAAGACGTAAACCTGATGGTATGTGTAAAGAACTCAAACCATGAATGAGATTTTTGAACACATCAACAATTGAATCAGATGACCAAAAACTCAAGGCAATGACTAAGGTAACTATGACATAAGTTGGTAATATTCTGAGTCTTCGTTGAGAGCTACAAGTAGTTTCAATAGCCTTGGTGATGGTTTGAGCCGGAATTACCTGTGACAAAGCTAAAAGTATTTGTTGAGAATCTAGACAGGCTGTTTGTGCCTGAAAATTTACCAGTGGCATATGCTAAGAACAAAAATTTTTGTAGAATTTTAGTCTAATGGTCATAATATATTAAATGTTACTTAGTTCTCGAACACATTTCGAGAACATATAAATGTTATTGATCATGTCCACAAAAGAAGATGATCTCATTGCCAGAGCGGAACTGTTGCAACAGGCGATTGCGACTTTGCATCTGATGATTCAACAAATTAAAGCGGTGGGGGAAATTGCGCCTCCTGGTTGTTCTGTTTCCCGTTACCAAGCACGCGGTAAACAAGGGGTTTATTGGTACTACAAGTTACACGCTTCTCAAGCAATTTTCCCTACTTCTCAACCAGGTAAGTTAACCAAATACAAGCATTTAGGGAAAGCTGGAAGTCCTGCTCACATTGATGCGGTTCTCTCGGTTGCTCGAAGGACTCAGGTTGATTACTTACAATCATGTATTGATTCTCTCCGACAAAACTGGGCTGACTTATACAACAGTCTCAAAGAGAAAAAGTAAGTCTCTCAACTTTTTATTGTTCTCGCAATAAATACGCGAACAAATTTTTCTTGATCTGACCCCCTCTTTTTCCTTAACCGAACAGTATTGAATTGCTACTTGGGTATGTTTAGTACCATAGGCTTTCTCGTAAATTGCTAAAGAACGTTGTAAGAGTTTAAGAGATTCCTGATGCTTACCCTGCACATTATATAAACTTGATAGATTATTCAAACTGAGAGCAACATCGGGATGATTAGAGCCAAATATTTTTTCTCTAATCTCTAAGGCACGTTTGATAAATGGTTCAATTTGAATATTTTCTGTTGCTTCACCAAATATTTCTTTGTTGTAGTATAGCACCGCCAAGTTATCAAGATTCATGGCAACTTTAGGATGAAATTTGCCAAATATTTTTTCATTAATGCCTAAAGCCCGATTATATAAAATTTCCGCTTCTCGATTATTTCCTAAATTCTCATAAATTGCCGCCATATTATTTAAATTTTGGCTTATATCTGGATGCTCATTGCTAAATATTTTCTGATTTATTGTTAATGACTTTTGAGCATAATCAAGAGCCTTTGGATAATTACCTTGTTTTTTATATAATCCAGAAAGATTATTATAACTTTGAGCAACTAAATGATGTTCCGAACCAAATACTTTAGTGCGAATCTCCAAAGCACGCTGATATTTATCTATAGCTTCTGGAAAATTATCTAGGTCTTCATATACAAAAGCTATATTATTTAGACTTTGAGCAATAAGGTAATGTTCAAAGCCAAACTTTTTTTCATGAATTTTCAAAGCTAACTGTAATAATTTTAATGCTTCTGTGTAATTTCCTTGCTCTTTATAAAGAGTAGCAATATTATTCAAAGTGTTAGCAACATCTCGATGCTCAGAACCTAATACCTGGGTGCGAATTTCTAAAGCTTCTTGAAATAGTTTCAATGCTTCTGTATAGTTACCTTGTTCTTGATAGATAAATGCTAAATTGTTAAGGATTAGAGCAACGCTTGGATGTTGGGAACCAAATACTTTCTCATTTATAAGTTTGGCACGTTTATAGTAATTAATAGATTCCTGATATTGAGCCAACTCTGTATAAATACCTGCTAAATTATTCAAACTTTTAGCAATAGATGGGTGTTCTGAGTCAAATATTGTTTGACGAATGGCGAAAGCACGTTGATAATTTTTCAGTGCTTCTGAGTAGTTTCCTTGTTCTTGATATAACATCGCCAAATTATTGAGAGTAAGAGCTACTTGAGGATGCTCTGGTACTAATACCTTCTCGTTAATTGCTAGAGCTTGCTGATAGTGTTTAATTGCATCTGAGTACCTTCCTTGTATTTGATAAGAAAAAGCCAAATTATTTAGGCTGAGAGCGACATCTGGGTGTTCAAGACCTAGTATATTTTCTTTAATCTTTAAAGCACGTTCAAATAGAGATAATGATTCTGCATAATTACCTTGTTCTTGGTATAAATTAGCTAAATTGCCAAGATAGGTAGCATATTCAGGATGTTCAGTACCAAAAGATTTTGCAAATATTTTCTCAGAGCGTTGATACAGTTGTAGCGCTTCTTGATATTTTCCCTGCTCTTTATAAACCAAAGCTAAATTGCTGATAATTATAGCAACTTGAGGGTGTTCAGTTCCAAATTGATTTTCACTTATTGTTTGCGCTTTCTTATATAATTGAATTGCTTCTTGATACTTTCCCAGATTTTGATATAAACCAGCTAATGATTGCAGAGATGCTGCAAAATTTTCAGCGCTATAGCTGAGATATCCTGCATCCTCAAAAAGTTTTGCATTTGCTGCTTTTATATATCGTTTTTCAGCTATTGTCAAAGAACGCTTATATAGTTCCTCTGCTTTCTGATAATTTCCTAAGTTTTCGTAAGAATTAGCAAGATTCCTCAAAGTTCTAGTTATCTGAGAGCTTTCACTACCCCATGTTTGTTCTGCTATTTTCAAAGATTTTTCATAAAGAATAATTGCTTCTTTATCATTTCCTAAATAACTATAGACAAGAGCGATATTATTCAGAACGCTAGAATATTTATCTGTTTGAGAATTAGGATTATTTTCATAAATTTTACGAGCGCGTTGATAATACTTTAAGGCTTCTTGATATTTAGCTAAATTCGTATAAACATTACCAACAAAATTCAGGCTCATTACCACATCTGGGTGTTCCGAACCAAGATTTTTTTCTCTGATTTCTAAAAGACGTTGATAATAGGATAATGCTTGTTCGTATTTACCGCGATCGTGGTAAAAATTTGCTAAATTAAAGATATTGCTTACAATCTTAATACTATCCTGACCATGTAACTCAGAATTTATTACTAAAGCACGTTGAAAAAATGATTCAGCCTGAGCGTAGTTTTTTTGTAATTCATTTATTTGCCCAAGAGTGAGAAGCATTGAAGCTTCGCGTTCTTTTTGATTGGGTATTTTTTCATAAATTGTTAAAGCTTCTTGACAACTATCTATTGCTTGTTTATATTGTGTCATCAAGGAATAAGTATCACAAAGAGCGCCAAGATTACCAGCTATATCTTTAGGTTCTTTTAATTGTCGAGAAATAGCCAAAGCTTGCTGATAGTATTTTAATGCTCTGGGATAATCTTCTAATTGTAATCTGTATACACTTCCTATTAAAGATAAAATTTTTTCTTTTGACGTAGTTTTCTTAAGTTCTTGATAGATTAATAATGCTTTATTCAAATAATCCAAGGCGAGTTTTGATTTTTGCTGTTCATAATAACTTACACCAGTGACAGCTAAAATTTCAGCTTCAGATTGGCGGTTTTTGAGTTTTTGATAAATGGGTAAAGCTTGCTGAAAATAATCTATTGCTTGGGAATATTGTTTTAATTTGTGGTGAGATAATCCCATTTGATTGAGAATAAAAGCTTCTTCAGAAAGATTTCCGTTTTTTTTGATGATTGTTAATGCCGATTGATAAAATTCAATGGCTTTATCATACTTATTCAAATCTTGATAAACTGAGCCATTGAGCATCAAAGCTATCGCTTCTGCACGAATATTTTTGACTTGGCGACTTAGTTCTAAGGCTTGATTGAGTAACTCTAAACCTGCTTCGGTTTTACCTAAAGCTCTATTTACTAAACCTAAGAAAGCAATCGTTTCAGGTTCATAAAAGCTATCTTTAATCTGCTGTCGAATTTTTAAAGATTCTTGTAGTGGTTCTACTGCTTCTTTCAATTTATCCTGACTAATATAAACTACACCAATATTAGTTAGTGTCTCGCCTTCTCCTTTTTCGTCATTGACTTCTCGGCGTATAGTCAAAGCTTTTTGAAATGTTTCTAGTGCTTTTGAATATTCTTTTAATCCGCCATAAGTTTCACTCATATTATCTAATACATTACCTTCACCTTGGCGATTATTCAGCTTTTGATAAATAGCTAATGCTGGAGTGAATGCTTTCTGCGCTTCTGGATATTCGCCTAATGAGTTATACACTTCACCCAAATAATTTAATGCTTCGGCTTCACCTAAATAATCTTGTTGTTTTTGTCGCAGTGTTAAAACTTGTTTAAAAGTTTTCTCTGCATCTCTGAGTTTATATTCGCGTAGCTGGGTGATTCCTGCTTGCAATAATTTATCTGTAGATGTTGCTTGAGGAGTAGAGGGAATTGAGTTTTGAGTAATAATTTCTTGTTTTGAGGAAAAAGCAGCTTCGGTTATTCCACTCAATAAAATTGTAAGGCTAATAAATGTGCCTACTCTTATAATTAATAAGTTAAATTTAGCGTTTGGTTTCACTGATTTTTTAGGAGATAATATATTTTGCATGAATTTGTTAGTCTCTTTTATGAGGGTTGGTGATATGTATTTCTAGCTTTTGGGAGGATATGCCAAAACTGAGGCTAAAATTTAGCAGGAGTCCAATCACCAGAAGGAATGAAAGCAGCCCAGTAAAATGGATGTTGGTATTTTTGAGAATTCAACATTTCTAATTGTGTCTGTCGCAAAGCTTCGGAACGTCCTTCATTTTTCATTAATCGTCCATAATATTTCACCATCAATTCTTTAGTTCCCAAATCATCAACATTCCAGAGACTAATTAACTGACTTTGGGTACCAGCCATCACAAAAGCACGACGCAAACCATATACCCCTTCGCCATTGGTGGCTTTACCCACGCCAGTCTGACAGGCGGAAAGTACAACTAATTTAGTACCCGATAAATTTAAGGAAGATGCTTCTAAGGCTGTCAGTACACCATCTTCATCACCACTGCGACGGTTGTTAAATCCAGCTAACGCAATACCGGAACGCAATAGGGGATTTTCAAGATTCTTATTCACCTGACGATTGGAACCAGGTTTAACTATAATTCCACGATTTCCCACAGCTAAACCAACAGTATCTGGAAAGTCTATTTTTTTATCGGTGAGAAAGAACCCGTGAGTAGCGATATGTAAAATACTGGGTGACTGTAATTGTTTGAGAGTATTTTCTGTGGCTTGGTTACCTGTTAGGAGTTTGACATCTTTTAATAAGGGGGTAATGGCTTCGGCTTCTTCCTTTGTTCCTGGTAAGGGTGAGAATTTTAGTCTGTCAAATTCCGAGGAAGGTTTTGCTTGGCGATCGCCTTTTTCTGACACAGATAAGTTACTTGCAGCATTACCAAAATCAATATTTGCCATTACCACAGGTGTTTGACGGCTGGGTGCTTGATTTGATAAGCGCAGTAAGTCACGCCCGGTTGTTAAATAATTAATAGTATAATTTTCTACAAGATAGCGATTATTTTCATCTACCAGCGCAGCGAAGGGAATTAGATTCAGCTGGCTGTCGGGAGAAACTAGCAGTTTTCGCTTGTCACCCAATAGTTTGCGGATGGGTTGCATGAGTTTGGTATCCAAGCGACGCGCAATTGGTTTAACATCGCGGGATTTACTTTGCAGGATGTCACCAAATTCAGAAATTTCTCGATCAATAGCTTCCGCTTCTCCTAAATCTACCCATTGTGGTGCGCCTTGGGATGTCAGGATATATGCTGCATAATGGGGTTTACCATAGCGATCGCTCTTTTTTCCGGCTTTGGGATTGATTAAGGGTTGATACAGCGTAAATTCCACTAAAGCTGCATCAGTAGGTATTAATTTTTGCACTGATTCAATTGTGGTGATTTGAGTGACAGTGCGAAATTCGCTGCTACGTTTAGAGAGTTCTGCTTCTAATTTGTCGTACTCAGCTTGGAGTTTTGCAAATTCTTGACCAAAGTTACTAGATTCAGTATACGTGAGTCTTGCCAGTTGGGAACTAATGGTTGTGAGTTCGTCAAATAATTTTTGGTTTTCTGGGGTAAGGTTTTGTCGTAACCAGCTACGATTATCGCTGAGAACATCAAGTATGCGTCCTTTCCGGCGAAGAATTGCGGTGAGAGCGAGTTTTGCAGCTTCGGGATTATTGGGTGCTGACTGGAGGTGTAAGGAAACTGTGATGTCGGTTGACTCATTAACTAACGCCATCATATAGTTTTGTTTTTGGCGTTCTGAACCAATACCAAGGATAATATTGAGATTGCGATCGCTAATATCTAAACTGCGCTTTCTCACTTCAATGGCACGGTTTATATCACCTTGAGCATGGTAGGCATAACTTTGTAATCTTAAATCTTTAACAACACTTGGATGTTGGGAGCCAAAAAAGCTTTCTGTCATCGAAAGCGATTTTTGTAAGAGTTCCAGTGCTTTTTGATTATTTCCTAAAAGATAATAATTCCAACCTTGGTTACTTAAATTGAGTGCAACTTGGGGATGATTAGTACCATATACTTTTTCTAAGATACCTGAAGAACGTTGTAAAAGCTGAAGAGATTCTTGATATTTGTCTTGGTTATTATATAAAAGAGCTAAATTATTCAGACTGAGAGCAACATCAGGATGATTAACACCAAATACCTGTTCTCGAATAGCTAAAGCACGTTGCATCAATTTTTCTGCCTCAGTATTATTTTCCTGGTGGTAGTAAGTAGATGCAAGATTACTAAGGATTGTTGCAACCATAGGATGATTATTAGCAAACACCTTTTCGCTAACAGTTAAAGCTTGTTTGTATAAAGCTTCAGCCTCTTTATCATTCCCTAAGTCACTATATAGATTAGCCAAGTTTTGCAGTGATTGAGCTACTAAGGGATGCTCATCATTAAATGCTTTTTTGTTAATTTTTAAAGCTTCTTGATATAATTTTAGTGCTTCTGGATAATTCCCTTGGGCTAAATATGCACCAGCCAAATTGTTAAGGCTATATGCTATCTGAGGATGTTCTGTACCAAATACTTTTTCGTTAATTGCTTTAGCACGTTGGTGTAATTCCAGAGTTTGCTTATAGTCAGCTAAGGTTTTGTAGATTTCAGCTAGATTATTGAGGCTTGTGGCAACGTCAGGATGTTCTTTACCAAATGCTTTTTCTTGAATGTATAAAGCGCGTTGACTGAGTTTTTGTGCTTCTGCATAATTACCTTGCTCTGCGTAGAATAGACTTAAGCTGTTAAGAGTCTTGGCAACATCGGGATGTTCAGAACCTAATATTTTTTCTCGTATGGCTAAAGCATTCTGAAATAAAGGAAGGGCTTCTTTATAGTTGCCTAAGTCATTGTAAGTACTAGCCAAATTACTAAGATTTCTGGCACTATTAATATTTTCTATACCAAATACTTTATTGTTGATAGTGAGAGCGCGTTGATGTAACTCTATTGCTTGTTGATATTTTGCTTGTGTAACGTATATTTCTGCTAAATTATTCAGGCTATTAGCAACATCTGGATGTTCGGAGCCTAATCGTTTTTCTCTAATTGCTAAAGCACGTTCATGTAAAGAAAGGGCTTCTTGATATTTACCTTGGTCTTGATATACACTTGCCAAATTATTCAAGCTACTAGCAACATCTGGATGTTCTTCGCCAAATATTTTCTGACGAATTTCCAAAGCACGCTTATATAGAATCATTGCTTGCTGATAATTACCTTGCGTACTATACATTCCACCAAGATTATTTACACTAATTGCAACTAATGGATGTTCATTACCAAATACTTTTTCACGAATAGTCAAAGCACGTTGAAATAAACCCTGCGCTTCTGCAAATTTTCCCTGTGCTAGGTAAATATTGGCTAAATTGTTGAGGTTAGAGGCAACTTGAGGGTGTTCCGCACCAAGAATTTTCTCATTAATAGCCAAAGCGGTTTTCACTAAAGTTATTGCTTCCTGATACTTTCCTAAATCTTTATATACAGAAGCAAGATTACTCATACTTAAAGCAACATCAGGATGTTCTTTACCAAATGCTTTTTCATTAAGAGATAAAGCACGTTGCTGAAGCTTTATTGCTTCGGTATAATTTCCTTTATCTTGATATAAGTTAGCTAAATTATTAAGACTACCAGCTACCACACCAGCTAGCGAGTTAATTCTATAGACATGTTCGCTCAGTTGAGCAGTTAGTGCATTTTGGTATAGCTGTTCGCGGATTTTTAAAGCACGTAGCCAAGTTTTCTCAGCTTCATCATAATTACCTAAGTCTCTATAAGCTGACGCTAGGTTATTAAGCTGAACTGCTAGGTTAAAATCATCCCAAAAGTCTTTCTTTGAATTTTTTTCTGTGATTGTTAAGGCACGTTGATAAAGCCGTAATGCTTCTTGATAATTCCCTAAACCTGTGTATATATTAGCTAAATTATTCAAGGAAGAAGCAACATCTGGATGTTCCAAACCACGCATTTTTTGAATAATTGCAAGAGCGCGTTGACCAACTTTTAATGCTTCTGGATAATTAACCAATTTAATATAAAGGCTGGTCAATTGATTCAAACTGTTAACAACCTCTATATTTTCTTGATCAAGATGTTTTTCTTGAAGTGCTAGAGCGCGTTGAAAATATGGTAAAGCTTCTCGATACTTACCTTGATTGTTGTATAGATAACCTAATCTCCCGGTTCGCTCATTTTTTTCTGAGTTAGCCAAAAAAGTATACCTCTAGATATATTCCAAAAAGAACTAAGTAGGTATAAGTTCGGGTTTATGGAATTTGAACCCAGAATTACAAACGAACGAGTTGATGATATACCCCTACTGCTAACACAACTGGAGCAGATGGGAGTAGAACAACTAATCGATAAACATTTTCCATGTCACGGAAACTGGCAAGGATTAAATCTAGGTAGTGTGGTGGTAATATGGTTAACACACATATTATCGCAAGCAGATCACCGTTTGAACCACGTTCAAGGTTGGGTGAGTAAGCGGTTAGAAACGTTAAAAAGCTTTACGGAAGAATCTTTACGCTCGCTCGATTTGGCAGATGACCGTTTGCAAGCAGTATTACGTTACCTATCTATAGATGCAAACTGGTTTTCATTTGAGTCGGAACTAGGAAGTAGTTTGCTACGGGTGTACGATATTATCCCAGAACAGGTACGTTTAGATAGTACAACGGCTTCAAGTCATTGTGGAGTTAACCCAGAAGGCTTATTTCAATGGGGTCATAGCAAAGACAATCGTCCGGATTTGGCGCAAGTGAAAATAATGCTATCGACATTAGACCCATTAGGAATGCCAATAGCGACGGAAATATTGTCAGGAGAAAAAGCAGATGACCCATTATATATTCCAGCAATAGATAAAGTACGTTCAACAATAAAAAAGTCAGAATTGTTATATATTGGTGACTGTAAAATGTCATCAATAAAGACAAGAACTCATATAGTATTGGGCGGAGATTTTTACTTATGTCCTTTAACAGCCAAGCAAGTATCTAACGAAGAACTAAGCAAATATCTCCAACCAGTTTGGGATGGTCAACAAGAACTAACAATTATAGATTACGAATATGCAGATGCCAAAACCAAAAATATAGCGGATGGCTTTGAAATAGAGATTATCCATGAAATAGAGATTGATGGGCAAGAAATCTCTTGGTCGGAAAGACAATTAATTGTGCGCTCATTTGCGATTCAAAAAACAGCAGAAAAACATCTACGTGAACGAATACAGAAAACAGTAGATGCTCTAGAAAAACTTAAAGTGCCTCGACGTGGCAAGAAAAAGCTCACTTCACACTTTGAATGGTTAGAAACATGTGAAGCTATTTTCAACAGATATCAAACAAGTGGATTATTTCAAGTTGACATTCAAACAAAAAGAGTTAAAAAAGTTCAAAAAAGATACCGAGACCGCAAAGCTAGAATAGTAGAAGAACTATGGTTTGACATGAGTTTTAAGATTGACGATTCCGCAGTTCAACACCAAATTCAAATGTTAGGCTGGCGGGTTTACGTTACAAATAAAAATCCAAATGAATTTGGTTTAAAACAAGCAGTTCGTGCCTATAGAGATGAGTACTTAATGGAACGAGGATTTGCGAGGCTGAAAAACTTTCCTCTTTCATTGACTCCGATATATTTACAACGTGAAGACCATATTACTGGTTTAATAAGACTACTGTCTATTGGTTTGCGAGTTTTAAACCTTTTAGAATTCCAGGTTCGCCACAATCTAGAAAAAGAGAAAGAAAAACTTGCGGGTCTTTATGTTGGCAATCCGAAGCGCGAAACTACAAGACCTAGCGCAGAAATAATTCTGGCTGCATTTAAAGAGATTACACTGCTGTTGATTGAGGTGAAAAACGAAATTTATGCTCACTTGACCGCTCTTTCACCTTTGCAGAAGCGTATTCTTGCTTTACTGGGCTTTTCCATCAGTATTTACACTCAACTTGATGGTCAATCTTTTACTCCTGAGTAGTCTTTCTTCTAACTTCCAAAAAAATGGGCGAACTGGGAGCTAATGTCTTAATATTTTTTACTATTTCAATACTCTCTGAACCATATAAAACCTGCTGACGTTTGAGTACTTGTTGATAATATGATTCTGCTTGAGAATAGTTTTGTTGACTTTCATATAATAATCCTATGTAGCCGATAAGATTAATCAATTCTTCCTCTGGTCTTTTGATTTTCTCAAAAATAGCTAAAGCTTGCTCACAACTATCACTTGCTTCCTTATATTTTTTCCAGTCATAGTAAAGATTACACGTTCCATAAAGAATAATACCTTCATATAAAGGTAATTTATTTACTTGAGCAATTGATAAACCTTGCTGATAGTAATCAATAGCTTTTGGATATTGCTGTAGATTGTCGTAAGCCAGTGCTACTGATGCAAGCAAACCTAATTGTGCTGGTGGATTATTGAGTTCTTTAAAAATTATCAATGCTTGCTGGTGGAAATCTACAGCTTGAGCAAATTTTTGTTGCTGGTTATAAATATCAGCTATCTGACTGATAGTTTCTAATTCTAATTCTCGCTGTTTGAGTTCTCGGAAAATTTTTAAAGCTTGCTGATATGATGCTAAAGCTTTATCATACTGTTGCTGTTTACTGTAAATTGATGCAATATTAAGAAATATTTGGGCTGCTTCAGCAGGATTTTTTTGTTTTTGATAAATAGCTAATGCTTTCTGAGCTATTTCTAAAGATTGCTGACTGTATTCACTTGCTTTTTTAGGATTTTTTAACTGATTATAAGCATCTGCAATATAAGCAAGAAGTTTCATTTCTTCCAATACATTACCGCTTTGTCTAGCGAGTACAATTACTGGTTGCATATACTCTATTTGTTTATCAAGTTGTCTTAAAAAAATATGCACAGTTCCTGCTGACATTAGTGCAATACTTTCAGCTTTAGGATTATTTACCTGACGACTAAGTTGTAACGCTTGATTTAGCATCCCAAAACTTTGATCAATGTTACCTAATGCATAGTGACTTAAACCCAATAAAGCAATTATTTCTGGTTCATTAAAACTATCTTTTACTTGTTGTCTAATAGAGAGCGATCGCTGTAAAACTTCTACAGCCTGAGAAAAATAACCTTGGTTTATATAAACTGTACCAATATTACTTAAACTACCTGCCTCACCTTTTACATCTTTAATTTCTTGCCAAATAATCAAAGCTTTTTGAAAATTATCTAATGCTTTTGAATATTTTTTAAATCCACTGTAGGCATTACCAATATTATCTAAAGCTGCTGCTTCTTGTGAACGATTATTTAATTTTTGAGCAATAGTCAATGCTTCTTGAGAAAATTTTAAAGCCTGTGTTGGCTCACTCAATAAACTATAAACTTCACCCAGATAATTGAGAACGATAGTAGTTACAGCAGCATCATTTTCTTGCCGTCTTTGCAATAACACTTGTTGAAAGGTTTTTTCTGCCTCTCTGAGTTTATATTCGCGTAGCTGCGTGATTCCTTGTAAGGATTCAGGTCTAAAATTGAGGAACTAGAGAAGGGCGAGACTGAGAATTAATAGAGTCAGCAATTAGTGCTTGTACAAAAAAATCAATAACAGACAGACTTTGACGACGACAGGTTTGAACCACCGTCAACAAATTGGCAGTATGTTGAAACCGCTCCATCGAACGGGAACCACCACTAACTTTACGTTTTGTCACAGCCAAACGCAGCGATCGCTCGGCTTGATTGTTATCAGGAGGAACTTCAGGGTTGTCAAGGAAATACCACCATTGGGAGGCTTTATCGCGCAAGGAACGTAAAAGGTTTCCTGCTGTAGCTCCGGCTAAGTTAATCCAGTCATCAAGTGTTTGTTGCAATTTAGATTTGAATTGATTGACCCAATCGTTATAACTGGCGCAGTCAAGAGTCTCAAACCATTGGGCATAATTTCCAAAAGCTTCATCAATTAAATCCACAAATGCTTCACCAATAGCTTGGTTGTGAAGACCTGGAAGTTGAATTAGTTTTTTGAAGTGACGGCGTAGATGAGCCAAACATTTCTGCTGCTCAGGCACCGCATAGCCATTGTAAACACTAAAATCATCGCTGCTGATTACCCCTGTATATTTAGCCCCTAAAATGGCTTCTAGTTCTGCTCTGGAACGAGTGTCAGCAGCAGTAAACAGGCAAAACTCAGAATTGGCAACTACCCACAACCATTCTTTAACTCCCTTGACAGACCAAGGTGTTTCATCCACATGAATGTTAGGTTGTGTCTGTTTTACCCAATTACTTAACTCAGTAATGCTTGGTTGAATCGCTGTTTGAATTCGTTCATTTGTGGTGACTAAAGTTCCCAGCCCAATTTCAATTTGACCTAACTCCCACAACATTTCTTGCTGTTTTTCATAGGGCATATGTGCATAATTATTTGCCCATCCTAAAAATGCCTGTAAAGAAATCCCTAAATCCTGTCCTGGGATGATATCTTGTGACCAGGAGGCTGTTTGTATATTGCCACAGTACTCACACTGGCACGTATGGCGTTGATACTCAACTATTTCAATGGGACGCTCCACTAGTTGCGCTACAGACTGTTTTTCTACTTTTACTGCCACAGCCGCAAACGCTTTTTGACCACAACAGACACAATCACTTGGACGTAAGATTTCACAACGATCTACTCTACCAAAACCCTTACGGGTCTTACCTTGATGCCCTGGTTGCCCACCTGGCTTTCTTTTGGGATGATTTGATTCTTCTTGCGGTGCTGCTTTTTTGTTTTCACTCTTTTTGAGGATGTCCCCTGATGGCGGCTTAGATGAGGTTTTGCTGTCTAAATCTCTGCTGACTTTTAAACGTTCTATTTCTTGCTGTAGTTCTAATACTGTTTTCTGTAATTCACCTATTACCTTGCTCTGCTCAATGATTATCTCTACCAGTTCTTGTTTCGATAACTGGTTCAAGCTTTCCCGGTCTAAATCTTGAGGCAGGTTTTGGTTCATATCTGTGATACTCCTCCTCAAGCGATCCCTTTGTCAATACTCTGCCACCTGAATCCTTACGATTCCTTCTTGTAATAATTTATCTGTAGATGTTGCTTGAGAAGTTGGAGCAGGTGAGTTCTGAGCAATAATTTCTTGCTGAGATTTAAGTGCAGTAGCTGCTGGTATACCACTTAATAATCCGGCAATAGTAATGATTGCTCCTAACCTCAATATTGCGAGATTAAATTGATTACCTGTTGAGATTAATTTTGGTGTAATATCTGTTTTCATCTTTACATTTCCTAAGTTTAAATAAAGTCCATTGGCACAACGCAAGCATTTATCGCTCTATTTTGTGAGCATCAATCATAGCCCAGGCAATTATGATTAAATTTATTGCGACTCCCCAATAAGAGTAAAAGCAGCCCATTGAGATGGACTCGCATATTTTTTCTTAGCAGCAAGTATGGCATTTCTTAACGCAGTGGCTTTGTCAAGTTTCTGTTGCAAATTTTGATAAAATTCAGTCATCAAAAAAGCAGTTGAACCATCATCTACAGCCCATAAAGAGACAATTACACTGGGTGTACCAGCACTAATTAAAGAACGAGATAAGCCAATAACCCCATCACCAGTTATTCGACCTCTACCTGTGTCGCAAGCACTGAGAACAACCAAATCAGCGTTAATTTTTAGATCGAGAATTTCTTCTGCTGTCAGTAGTCCATCGTCCTTTTTATCTTCCTTGCTTAGAGGTGATGAGAGGGAATTAGAATTTTCTGGTGTGAGAGTGAGCAGTCTTTGGGAAGGAGCTAATGCGATCGCACTATCCAATCCTCGAATATCATCAAATAAGCCGTGGGTGGCAAAATGAATAATTCCCGCTTGGGGTAAGCGTTGCACAATCGCTGCTTCTGTTGCGTTATTACCAATCAAAGCTTGGGTGTTAAATAAAGATGCGATCACTTTTGCTTCCTTCTCAGCGCCAGGCAAGGAAGTTAATTGTTGCGGTTTATCCCCAATTTTTAAGGCAACCTTCGGCATAGTAGCCCTGTTTTGTCACTCTGGCAGTAGTATAATAAGGTAAAAATGCTAGAACCAAGACACAGAGCATGGTACAGCCCCGTCCAGCCGCACCAACAGTCAAATTTGTGGACGAATATTGCCAGTGGTATAAAAGTCTGTTTCCAGATGTTAGGAGTTTCGAGGCTTTTAAATATCTCCATGTAGGCTGCATTTCTGATCTAAAACGTAAAACATTGCCAGAAATAGCAAAAATCGTAGGATTAGATAACCAGCAAGGGTTGCATCATTTTCTAACTACATCACCTTGGGATATAGAAAAGTTAAGAACCTTAAGGTTAGAGTTAATTTTACAAGTGCTAAAAGGTAGACCAATCATTTTAATTATTGATGAGACAGGGGATAAAAAGAAAGGGAGCAAGACAGATTATGTGAAACGGCAGTATATAGGAAATTTGGGAAAAACAGATAATGGAATTGTGGCAGTGACAGTATATGGTGTTTTCTGTGGGATGACATTTCCATTACTGTTTGAAGTGTATAAACCCAGGGAAAGATTACAGGCAGGAGATAAGTACCGCACTAAACCAGAAATAGCAGCAATACTGATAAAAAAGCTACAATCAATGGGTTTTAAATTCAACTTAGTACTTGCAGATAGCTTATATGGAGAGAGTGGTAAGAATTTCATATCTGTATTAGATGAACTAAACTTGAACTATATAGTAGCGATTCGGTCAAATCATTATGTAGAAATACTTCCACGACAACATATTCAATATTTAAAGTGGCAGAAGTTTCAAAGGGTATTCTCTGACTTGAGTCGGGAAAATCGATTTATTAGAGAAATTATTCCGGGAAAACGTGGAGAACTTAGATATTGGCAAATTACTACAGATCCAGAAAATTTGCCTGATAACACTACTTGGTATGTGATGAGTAAATATCCAGACATTACGCCAAGAGAAGTTGGAAATTTTTACGGTTTAAGAACTTGGGTCGAGTACGGGTTAAAACAAAGTAAGAATGAATTAGGTTGGTCAGATTTTCGCCTGACTCACTACCCAGATATTGAGCGATGGTGGGAAATTATTTGCAGTGCTTATTTAATGGTTAGTCTGCATTCGGAGCAACTGTTTCAGTCTCCATCACAACGAGAGTCAAAATTTGTTTCACATCCTTGGTGGGATAATGGAAATGGCTGGAAGAACATTCTTAACAATCTTCGTTTGATTATTCAACCTTTTACTTTATTTAATCTGATATATCCCTGGTTAACGGTTTTTCCTATTCCTCAATTAGCTTTGGGTTTTTTTAAACTTCAATCTATTATTTATAGCCTCACCAGTTCAATTTTTATATCCCTGATTCACCCTGATTTCTACTTTTCCTCTGCCTAGAGTGACAAAAGAGGGATAATTCGCGCTTGGGGCATTTTCTCTACAATTGCCGTTTCTGTTGCAGCATCACCTATGAGTGGTTGAGTTTGAAACATCTCTGCAATGTTTTTGGCTTCTTCTTCTGCACCTGGTAATCGTGCTGGTTTACAGTTATCCCTTGCTGGATTGAGGGGTGTTTTTGGTGCAGTGGGGTTTCCTACTATTAATAATTCATCACCCGTGATATGTTTGGGAACAAAAGGTTTTGCATCTTTACGCCCTTTTTGGCGCTGGTAAAGTAAATCTAATACCTGAATTGAAGGTGCAGTAGAAATTGTGTGTTTCTCAATCAAATATTTACCCTTTGCATCTTGTAATGCTGCAAAAGGAACAGTAAATAGTTCACCTTGAGGAATAAAAACAACTCGTTCCTCTGGTTTTTGTGGTAGTAAATCGGCAATTGGTTCAATTAATACTTGATGCAGTTTTGGTAAATCAAATTTCCAGCTTTTATTCTTAGGCTTATCATAAGTTACAATCCCCTTTGCCTCTACACTTCTTGCAGCATGACGACGGCGATTTTTGCCAAATAAATTGAGAAATGAATTATTTTCAACTTTTCCCCAAGCTTTTAAGTCAACTTTACGGAATTGCATCTCGCCTGTGGGTTTAATGACCCAAATATATAATTCCGATTCTTGAGTTTCTATCTTTCCCTGAACTATAGATTCATCGGTAATAATTGAATATTGCACAATCGTGGCATTTTGCTGTTTAGAAACCTGCTGAATTTTCTCTATATCTGCTGAATTTGTAATCTCTGGAGAATCAGGTATTTGTTTTGTGAGCGTTGCTCCTATTTTCTGAGCCTTAGGTTGCTGCCTAGGATTTGTATGAGAATTAAGGATGGATAATTTATCACTAGCGATCGCACTGCTATAAATAGCTGTAGTGCTTGTCAAAATTAGAAATGTAGAAATAAAGCTAGAAATGCGGTACAGGTAATAGTTTTTTGATGTTTTAATCATGGTTATATCAGGTGAAATTTTGTTGTAATAGTTGGAGATATTGATAAATAGTGGTGCATATAGCCTGACGGCATTCTAGAAAAATGCTGGCGTAATGCACCTGGGAATTGCATTATTAGATCCAAAGTCTATAACTCAATCAAAAACAAGCTTTAAGCGGTATAGATTTCTTTCAATACATTTAATGCTTGTTCAGCAGCTTGAGGATTTCCTTGTTTTTGATAAAGTTCAGCAGCTTTCTCTAAATCAGCCTTTGCTGCATCTGTTTGAGCTAAATTAGCTTGAGCAATCCCGCGCCAAAAATAAGCGTGAGCAAATTCTGGTTCCATTTTGATGGTTTGTTCAAAATCTGCCAGCGAATCACGATATTTTTCAAGTTGAACTTGAGCAAAGCCTCTACCAAAGTAAGGATAAGCAGAATTAGGGTTAATACCTATCGCTTGCTCAAAATCTCCAACTGCTGTTTCATATTGCTCTAAATGGCTATAAGCAAATCCCCGAAATACGTAAGCTGCAAAATTATTTGCATCAATTTTCAGAACTGAATTACAACCTTCGATTGCTGCTTGAAAATCTCCTTTTTCTAAATCGGCTGAGATTTGAGTTAATAGCGCATCTACATTATTGTTATTACGAGCTTTGGGGGAAGAATTGGTTTCAGATAAGCGTTCGATTGTAGGTAGTTTTAACTGAGGCTTCAATTCAGTTTTTGCCCGTGTAATCAGCAATGGATTAGACTCACTTAAGCTTTCAGCTAAAGTTGTGGAAGGAACAAGCATTGTTCCAAAAACTAAGATTACTGCTGCTAATTTTGAAAGTTTCATTTTACTGACTCCTTAATATTTGTTGATGTTGGGTTGATTTTAGATGAATAAAATTTCACTAAGGTGAATAAATCCACTTGATGCGATCGCGTTTTGCTTGCTCACATGGATATGTATTTCTAGCGGTAAAGAGGATATGCCAAAATAAGTGATTTCTAACTTGAAGCCATCCTCTTTGTGCGCTCATTGATATGTATTTCTGAGGTTTGAGAGGATATGCCAAAATAAGATATTTTTTCTGGAAATCATTTGTCAGCTAATTCATCAAGTAGCGCAGAACGCTTATATAATCAAGCTTGAGGGAATTTGATATTTTTCTTGAGGATATTTTTATTTCTACAGAGTTTTTATATCGTCTGAAAACTTGGTTGAAAACGGGCATAAAAATAGAGGCGTTGCATAATATAGGGATGAATTGAGGTGTGATACTGTGCATTGCCCATACTGTGACTCTACTGAGATTAGAAAAAATGGGAAACGAAGAGGTAAGCTGTGGGCACATTTGTGTAAAATGTGGTCGTCAATTTATCGATGCCTATAGTCCACCAAAAGGATACTCAGATGAGATAAAACAAGACTGTTTAAGATCATACGTGAATGGCATGGGATTTCGAGCGATCGAGCGTGATAAGGGAGTTCACCATACAACCATAATTTATTGGCTCAAACAAATTGGTGAACAACTTCCAGATGCACCACCAATCAACGAGATACCAGAAGTTGGAGAGTTAGATGAACTCGAAACTTTTGTCGGTTCAAAAAGCGAAAAGTTGCGTGCGGGGGTTCCCCCCGTTGAGCAAACTTTTCAAGACAAAACAAAATTTGGTTGTGGACAGCAGTAAACCACTTTCGTCAAGGAATTTTAGCTTGGGTTTTAGGAGACCACAGCGCACTCAACATTTAAACCTTTGTGGGAGGTTGTTTGCTGCTGGCTTTGCGCTTTTTTATGTTACCGATGGATGGAAAGTTTACCCCAGTTTTATTGAGCCAGGAGACCATATCGTCAGTAAAACATATATGACCAGAGTAGAAGGTGAAAATACACGGTTACGTCATTACCTGGCACGCTTACATCGCAAAACATTATGCTATTCCAAATCAATAGATATGCTTAAATACTCAATTCGTTTGTTACTTCATTACTTAAAGTATAGACAAATACCTGTATTTAGTTAATTCATCCCGCATTTATGCAACGCCAAAATAGAAAAATACCCAGATGATGCATCTGAGTACCTCGTAAACATATGATTGGCTAATTTTTCAAGACTTGTTACCGCACTCTGACTTAAGTTGTTGGGGAATATCCTGACGTATCTTAAGTAACTCAGTTGAAGGTTTTTCTACGGAATAAGCTTGCTGTAAGGCATCAGCCCATAATTCTTGTTGTATAAAATAGTTAGCCTTGGCGAGTGCGATCGCTTCTGGGTTGGCTCCTTTGGCTTTCTGTTCCTCCTCCAAAGTTTTTAATTGATTAGTTATGTCCTGTCTTTCTTGTGGTTCCATAACCCGAAATCTAATATTTCCTGTAGCTGTACCACCGTCAAATACAACCCAGTAATAAATTTCACCTGGTTGTAGTGGCTCTCCTGTGTAACTAATAAATTGTTTCCCTGGTACTAATTCCTGAGTCCATAAAGTAGTCTGTCTATTCTTCATCAGACCAACTTGTTGTACATTTCCTTCCCAAAGAAATAAAGGGCGATCGCTCCAAACAATTCTAGTTTTAGTAGTTTTATTTATTTTATCCTCCGGTACATCAGGAGAAATCATACAAACAGAACTTGGTGCAGATGAATTAGGATCGCGACCAACAGCTTTACGTGGTTTAACAGGAGGTTTCGGTTTCGATAAAGGCAGGAAAATATTAACCCAAGATAAAAGAGGATTTGTTGGTTTCGTTTCTGCTTTTAAATTTAGGTTAAAGAATAAAGGTAAGCCAGTAATATTTATTGCCAAAATTAATAAATAAAACTGAATGTGATTGAAACTATTCATAAACTTTTTTCCTCAAAAATGCTGGCATTACGTACAACCAAATAATTAGTGATGGTAAGCTCCAAGGTAAAATTATCGCGATTGATGAAAGATAAATTTGTAAACTTATTAAACCATAAGCTACTGTAGATACACCTAACGATAATAAAATTTGTAATCTGAATTGGGGATTTTTTTGCATTATAAAATATAAAGTCTTACCCAATATAATCGCTATTAAAATTATCCATAAATCAGGGATAGGTACAACCATTCTATTATTCAATAAATGATGTACTTTATATGCATGAATCTCACCTCCAGTCAATACTTGATTGGTATTCTCTGGATTTTCTAAACGTTGCCATACTTCCAAAGCCGGAGGTAAATCAAAATTATCTTCACCATCTTTTGACATTCCCGCTTCACCATATCCCCCTGGTGCAATGATAACTATTTGATTTTCTAAATTAGCAATTTGGGGATTTTGGGTCTGATTTTCTAATAACTGCCAAGCCGGAATACTGCGATAGACTTGATTTGGCGGAATAGAAAAATCAACTATTGGGTGCAACCACATCTGACCAAAATAATAGCTAAATTCTGTTATTGGTTGTAAATTAATCCGTGGTGATGTAAAGCTAGTAATATTATTCAGATGATTCTTTTGTAAGAATTTTTCAATCTGCTGGCTAAAATCTGTTTTACTCTTTAATTGAGGTTGTGGTGCTTGTGTAACTTTATTTTCAATAGTTGTATCAGCAACTGCAATCAATCCTCGTTGTTTTTTATTTGCTGTGGTAGCTGTTTGTGGTTCTAGTTTCTGTAACTGATGTGAGATTGCTAATAAATTAGCAAAATATAATGGTTGAGATGAAGATTTATCTGATAGAGATAGCAGTTGCATATATCCCGGTAAAATCTCAATTTCTCCTTGCAAAGTCCAATTAGGGCTAGCAATTTCTGGTAATACTTTCAACCTATCACCATTTAAGGCACTAGTTGTTGCCAAGACAAACCATGTTGGTTTTGATGATTTTACACCAAGCTGAAGAGTTTTAGCTAAGGCTCGGTCGTTTTGTTCTTGATGTCTATCTAATAAATAATCAATTCCAATTACCTTAGCACCCCTCGTTTGTAACTTATCAATTAATTCAGCTAAGTATTGACGATTCATCGGTTTTGGGTTGGAAATTTTACGCTTCCTAATCGATTCTTCATCAATTTGGACTAATAAAACTGGGGGATTTTTGGTTGAATCAGTTTGACCTGTTAATTGACGGTAAATAGTTTGTGTTTTTAAACGCTGTGCTAATAAATTATTTTGTATAGGTAGTTGAGTACTAATAATAAATAAAGCTGAAAGAGCAATAGTTTCAATGCGAGATGGGCTAATTTTTCGTAAATTATGAGCGAAACTATGTTTAAAGCGAAATAAATGAGCTTCTGGATGGAGAAATAAAGAAGGAATCAGATAGGCGCTAGGATAAGTCAGATTTTCTTCTAATTTTAAATATTGACAAGCTGATGTTAAAGCTTCTTGGACATCTTTATATTGAGCCAAACTTTGCAAAAAATGTAGGAAAAATTCTGAAGCGACTTTATTATGAATTGGTTCTCGCATTACTGCTACTTGACTTAAACCTAATTCAATTAACTTATTAGCAATACTTAAGCCGTTACAGGAATTAAATAAAGCGAATTGTAATCCTTTTTCTAAGGCTTGATTTAATAAGGGTATGATTTCACTAATTGATAAAGTAGTATTGGGAGCAATAGAAATTTCTCCACCTGTCAAAGCCGTTTCATTGCTATGTCCTGCAAATAATAAAATATCCCATCCTAATTCCGAAGTAATTGCTGCTTTTAGTTCAGTTTTAAGTAGGTCAATGTTTTTTCCTGGTTGCCATCCTATAAATGTAATGTCGGCAAGACGTTTCAGTTTTTGAATTGCTTTTTTCTCAGCTTGAAAATCTAAACCAGTATCATCACCTAAAATTACTAATACTCTAGTTTTAGCACGATGAATATGATTATGCTTTGCTATTGATTTATGGATATTGATAGGACTGCGAACAATATTAATTTTACTAAAAGCAAAGGTAACTTCCGTACAAATCTCCCAAGTCTCCCAAGGTAAGCGTGCTAATTCTAAAGAATCACAAGTCAAGAAAAGATTAATATTTGCCGATTGAGAATTAGCAGACGATAAAGAAACTTGAGTAATTACTGTTCTAATTTCATATAGTTCGCTACTACGCAACCAATTGTGAAATTCTGATAGAAATTTTGCTTCTATTTGAACTAATTTTGCGTGCCAATCAGGAGTTGGTGTTTGAAAACTACCGGAATTTTCTACTCTTCCTCGTAACGCAGTTTTGTAAAAACTTAGATAGGTGCGTTGCCATTCTTGATAGAGTAATGTCAAGTTTTCGGAATAGTTAATTTTAGCGCTGAGACGTTGTGCTGTTCCCCAAGTTAATTCAAATAAGCAAACTTGTTCGATGCGTTGCACCTTGAGATGAAAGTTGTTCATAATTTGTAGTTAATTAATTATTTATTACTTAGCAGAGATGCAATTACTTGCATCTCTATTATTTTTTAAAGACCGTTACCAATTAAAATGAAAGGTGCCCAGTAGTACGGATGGGAATACCCACTTTGATACTTTTCATTTCTTGAGGAGGTACCGGGTGGTATATTCACTCTAATAGAACGTTGTTCGGAGTTGATGCTGGTGGCGTTATTCCCTTTTAGTAAATCAAGTTGTGCTTGACGTAATGCTTCAGATTTCGTCATCTTTCTGGAGAGGTTTTTGTAAAATAGTTGCATTAGTTCTGATGTACTGGGATCGTCAACTTTCCACAAAGATGCGATCGCAGCTTTAGCACCTGTTTGTTGCATCGCATAACCAAAACCTAAAATCTCTTTACCATCCCCAAAACCACCCAAACCAGTTTCACAAGCACTCAGCACTACCAAATCAACATTTGTGAGATTCCAAGATTTGACATCTCGCAAAGTAAAATATTCTTTATTATCTTGATCGTCTGATTCTTTCTCACCTAAAACTTTATCACCCAAAATAATTACAGAATTGTCTGGATTTTCCTTGACAAATGCGGCATGAGTTGCCAGATGTACGACTGAATAATCATTCATCATTAATCGGATATTTGGATTGAATTGTTTGTCTAAAAGTTTAGTACTTCCAGAAAAACTTGCTGTAATTTCATCTACTTCTTTTCCTGCATATTTCAATCCTCTAAAAGTTGCCGTTTTTTCCCCCAACGGGACAGTTACATTACGATTGATATCTGTAAATGCAGCAGCTAAAATGTCTTGTTTAGTTTGAGGTTTTGTATTTAAATCCATCAAACTCAAGGCTGTAATATTATTGATGTTATAACGCTCAATTAGCCATTGCTTACTATCATGTAAAGCAGCTAGAGGAATATAACGTAATTTTTCATCGGGAGCAAAAATAATTGTTTTGGTTTTTGCTTCTGCTAAATCCCCCTCCAATGGTTGAATTAGCCATTGATAAAGTTTATTAGCATTAACTTTGGCATTAGTACCAGGACTTTGCAAATCACGACGAAAATCTTCAATTGTTTTATTGAGTTCAGCTTGCGAAACTGCTACTGTACGACGAACTGGAGGAGCATAAGGAGTAAGTAATACTAGTTCCAAACGCTCTTTTAAAACCAAGGGATAAATAATTACAGCATCTTGTTGTAGCTCCTTTAAATTATCTTGTAAACTTCTTGCTTGTGCATCTGGGTCTAAATTCTTTCCTCCAGTAAGTTGACGTAATTCTTCAATTCGTTTTGCAACTTCTGGACTTTTGACAAATTCTCCGTATTCTTTTATGAGATTTTCTTGCATTTTTCGCAACTCAATAATACGCTGTTTATGCTTGTTATCACGCCTCTCTCGGGGGATAGTTTCTAATTGATTTAATTCCTTACCCAAGGCGATTTGTTTATCATTTAAAGTACTATTAATTGCTCTTGGTTTGCCGAAATATTCTTGCGCTTCTAGATATTTCAGTATTTCTAGGATTGGTGTTGCTTCTGCTGTACGTCCTTGTTGTAATAATAAATCTGCATACTGACGATATACTTGGGCTGGTGTAAATCCATCAAAATCGACAATTGTTTGAAAGAAAGATTTTTGTAAATCTGGTGTAATTTCTTGAATCTTACTTCGCACTACTTCAATTCGCTGAACTGCTTCTTGATAGTTTTTAATCGCTTCATTAGGTTGATTTAATTCAGCATAAGTACGACCTAAGCCAGCATAAATTCCAGAATCAGCACCTACAGATTTTGCTTGAATTTTGATTGCTAATGCTTGGTTATATGTTTTAATCGCTTCTTGCTTTTTACCAAACTTACGCTGTAAACCCCCTATAAACGAAAGTACTTCCTTTTCATAGCTAGGATTTTTCGACTTTCTGGCAAGTTCTAAGTTAGCTTGGACTGCTTCCATTGCTTTTGGCTCATTATTTAACTCACCATAGCCCAGACCAAGTACAAAATTTCCTATTAATTCTATTTCGATTGTTTTAGTTTTGGGTAAAATAGCTAAACCTCGATTCGTATATTCAATGATTTTTTTCGGTTGGTCTTTACCAAAGTAGCTGTAGGCAATAAGAAATAAACTTATAGCCTCACCCTGAGGATTTTTGATTTTTTGAGCTAGGGTAAGTGATTGTTGTAAATATTCAGTGCTTTTTTGTTCATCTCCTAAAGTTTTGTAGAATAGTCCAATTTCTTGAAGACTTGACAATTCAGAGTGTGGATCAATATTTTGTTTAGCAATTGATAATGCTTCCTGAAATAATTCCAGAGTTTTCTTATAGTTTCCTTGATGAGTATAAATCTGCCGTTGAATATTTAAAGCATCTCTTTTTAAATTGAGATTTTTTGTTTTTTCTGCAATTATCAATACTTGCTGTGCGGAATCTAAAGCTTGCTTATAATCTCCCTTTACTGTATATACAGCACTGAGTTTTTTGAATGCTTCTGCTTCTAAATCAGAATTCTTAATATCTCTTGCTATTGTCAAAGCTTGCTGGTTAAGTTCAATTGCTTTTTGAAATTCTTGGTTATTCTGATATACATCACCTAATGCAATCAATGCACTAGCGTCAAATTCAGGGTTTTTTAAAGTTTTTGCAAAGTTTAAACGTTGTTGAGCATACTCAAATGCTTTATCATATTCCCCTATATTCGTGTAGACTAAACTCAAAAAACCTAAAGCAGACAGCTTTTGATCATAAGCATGAGATTGAGAATAATTCGGTAATTTTTGAATATCAATTTCATTTGCTTTGCTTAAAGCTTGTTGTGAAAACTGAATACCTTTATCAAAGTCACCTAGAACACTATAAGTCATAGCAAGCCTTAATAATGCCTGTGCTTCAAAAGCTGGATCTCTAAGTTGTTGAGCAATTTCTAATTCTCTCTGGCTTAATTCAATAACCTTGCTAATATTTCCTTGGTATTTATAAAGCTCGGCGAGAAAAGATAAAGCATATCTCTCAGCATCTAAAATTTTATACTGTCGAGCAATATTCAAACCTTGTTGCAGAAATTTCTCTGCTTTTTCTAATTCTCTTAATTTGAGATGATAATTACCGATAAGCGAGTAGGATTGACCTTGAATTTCAAATATATTTTTCTCTACTTCGGAATTGTTGAGTTCTCTTGCAATTTTTAAAGCATTTGGAACTAATTTGAGAGCTTTATTTGCTTGAATCATTCCCCGATAATAATCTTTTTCAAGGGTAGCCTCATTAGCATTTCCATAATAAATCCTCATGATTTGCATGAAGATAGTTAATTTTGTAGAGCGATTATTTGCTGTTTCTCCGTAGAGAGCTAATGCTTTCTCATAGAATTCAATTGCTTTATCATATTTTTTCTGAGCATGGTAGTTCACAGCAATTCCAGCAAGAGTTTGAGCTTCTATCGTCGGATTCTTTATTTCTCTAGTGATTATTAATGAGTTTTGTAAATTTTCTATTGCTAAGTCATGTTTACCTTGCTGAAAATAGCAATTTCCAATAAGCACAAGTATTGCGGCTTCTTGTTCAGTATTTTTATTTGCTAATGGCAAAGCTTGTTGATAAAACTCTAAAGTCTTATCATATTTCTCTTGTTTTGTATAACTATCTCCTAAAGATACTAAAATCTGAAATTCAAGAGATTTATCTTTTACCTCACTAGCTATAGGTAATGCTTGTTGATAAGCTTTAATGGCTGGATCATATTTTTGTTGATTAAAATAAGTATTTCCTATAGCATTAAGAATGTTAGCCTCAAAATCACGCATTCCTGCTTCTTGAATGAGCGGTAATGATTGTTGAAAAAATTTCAATGCATTGTCATATTCTTTTTTATTAAGATAAATTAATCCTATATGCTGTAAACTCCTACCTTCCCAAGCACGATTTCCGACTTCACGATTCACAGCTAAAGCTTTATTCAACCAATCCAAAGCATTTGGATAATCATTTATATTGCTGTAAGCTCCTGCTATTCTAAATAGAGTCAAGCCCTCTTGGTATTTATCCCCCAATTCTCTATGCATCGCTAGTGCTTGCTGTAAAAGCTTTAAGCCTTTATCTTGTTGTTTTAAATAACTGTAAGTAATACCCATTCGACTCAGAGTAATTGCTTCCCCGACTTTATCTTTAACCTCACGGCGAATTTCTAAAGCTTGTTGTAAAGTTAAGAGGGATTTTTCATCTTGTTCCAAACTGAAGTACAACCCACCCAAAGCATCTAAAGTTTCTCCTTCTCCAGCACGGTCTTTAATTTCCCTGCGAATTGTTAAAGCTTGTTGTAAAATTTCTAATGCTTTGTCGTTTTGCTGAAAAACGTTGTAAACCAGTCCTATATTATTCAGCGTTTGACCAATTCCCGCTTTATCCCCCAATTTTCGCCGTATCTCCAGCACCCGTTGATAAGTCTGCAAAGCTTTGGGATATTCCCCACGTCGAAACTGCTGTACACCTTCTTCAAACAACTTATCTGCATCTGCTTTAGTATCCGAACTGGTTGCAGTTTGCGCCAAAGTATGCTTAACTATCACATCATTCGCCGCTAACCCAACACCACAAGTCAGTGAAAACACTAAACTAACTAGGGCGAAACTCTTCAAACTCTTAGACATTGGTTATTCCTCTTAATATGGCTACAGAAGATTGATTACTCAATCTCTTATATTTCTGAGGACAAACCAGGTTATGCCAAAATTTAAAAATGACCTCAGCATCATTACGATACCTTGATGTGACAGACCGTATTAATACTGGAGATCACAAGCTATTTAAAGATATTGTAAAGAAAAAGCCAAAGCATACCAGACATTTGCAACAATTACCCGCTTATTGCAATTATCCAGTGAAGAGTAGTATTGTGAAAGCGATCGCCCAATTCTGGTATCCAATCGCGTCAATTCCGTAACCGCTCCAAATTAAACGCAAAAGGCGGTAAAGTCACCTCAACGCCATCCATCAAACTCACACTCACCAAAAACTTCTCATCCCAATTACCAACCACACGGGTAAATATATAAGAATCTTCACTCTCTGCATTTAATCCCGGTTCATCCAAAATACCTGTTTGGTCGCTGACCCTAAGTTTAATCCCAGACGGTAAACTACTTAAAGCAGGTGCGCCCAAAATTAGTAACAAACTCCACTCTGGCTGTTCAGATTCCGATAGTAAATGCCAAGTCACAGCATACAACCGCAAAGGTATCCCAGCTAAAAGTAAATCTTGATACGCACCCCGCGCTTGTACGGGAATTTCTAAACCCCTCTGTCGTAATTGAGTAGCTATTACCTCAAATTCTTCCTCAGGACTACGTATTGGGCGCATTTGGGAAGCATCTGCAAAACTGGGTAACAGCACCCAAGAAAGTGAAGCAGCTAAATCATCCAACTCATCCCACAACCAACGTCCAGCATTTAAAGCAGGTTGGGTAATTAATTTAATTACATCTTGTAGAGACGCAAAAGCAGCTGTTGATTCTGGGTTGGCGCTACCAATCTCTATATTCTCTATAGCTGCTTGTGTTTGTAATGTGTAAACCCAATTGATCAATTCTGGACTAGTTAAAACAGCAGCAGCTTGTTCCCAAGTTAAAACTTCAGATAATTCCCGTTTCGGTGATTGTAACTGAGGTAATAATTCCACCAACTGATTTTGTATATTTGCTAAAATCGCACTACGATTTGTAGGAATTACAGGTAAAGAGATTGCTGATGATTCCAAACATCGTAGATAAAGCAAGAGACGGTCTGGATTACTATCAAAACAGGATATTGTCAGTTGATAATTCCAATCTGACTGTAAAGAGGTTGTCTGTAAATTCTCTTGTAATTCTTCATAGCTTAAAAAAGCATAAACATTTGCTGCTTCTTGTTCTTCTAACACCTCCACTAAAACATAAAAGTGGGGAATAAACTCTGGTAAATCTACAACTACTCTGGGAATATTAACCATTTCATCGCTCAAGCTACCAGTGGCAATTAAACAGACTTTAAATTCCCCTACTTGTAAATTAGCAACGCCACTAATAAAATTTGCTAAAACTGGTTGTAAACTTGTACATTGCTCGCGATTAATAGTTAAAGATTCTGCTCTTTCTTCTAGCCATTGCTCAAAAGCTGATAAAGCTAAATAATGAAGATAAGCTTGCCATTGTTTGGATTCATTAATAACTTGATTACTGAGTACTGCGGCTTGGTCAATCTCATCGGGTGAGAGAATAACTGCTGAAGTTGGTAAAGCATCAAAATCAAGGTAAGACATGGGAGGAAGATTACTTAATAAATTTGTCATAATTTTGTTTTAATTTCTTTTTCTAGTTTGGATATATTCACATAATCGTTCGGCGAAAATATCAGCTTTTAGGTGAGCTTTCATTGTTCTTGATTGAATCTCGGAATTTTCCAGCATTTGGCTAATTTCCTCAAACAGAAAGCTTGTCAATCGCTCGTCCAGGTTTTTCAAAGCTTGGATATCAACATATACTTTAGCCTTTTCTTTGAGAGAGTCCTTTAAAATTACCAACATTTCCTGCTGGACATCAGTCCGCAAGTTTTTTAACTTTAATAACTTGGTTACCGAATCTTGCGCTCTCAATCCCAGGAATTCAGCAATTTCCTTCATTGCCAATTTTTGACATTGAGATAGCTCCAAAGCAGTTAAAAACATCGTGGCTTTATCGCCTTTTTTCCGTTCTAAATATCTAACTCGCGATTCTGTAACTTGAGCTAAAGCCTGTTGTAAGCTAAGTTGAAATTGATGGCGATAAAACTGTAAAAATTCGGTTTGTTCGTCGTTTTCTTCTAAACTATTATTAGTTTCAGTCGCCGGGATTTCTTCTATCAAAGAATTATACTTGCTTCCATACACAGCGTCTAGAGAACTTGTCTGTACAGAACCACCCCGAACATAAATTCGGTACTCGCGCAATTGAGCAGCCAGCTTTTGCAGTTTCTGACTCAAAACTTCAATCTCAAAAATTTGACCTGTATGCTTTTGAATATCTTGGGCAATATCTTGTAATTGTTGAGTATCAGGTGCAATACATTTACTCCTGAGACCTTTTCTCCGTTGTTGCAGTCTTTGCAAGCGGTAGATAGTATGATAGCTTTCTAAAATAGATTGCGCTTCTTTAATTGCTGCGTCGCTAAAACCACCCTGGCTAAAAATATGAAAATCTTTGAAAATGCGTTCTAATTGTTTAGGTTGAGTATCATTTAAAATCGCCCAATTACTAATTAAATAAACACCACATTCTAATAAAACTTTATTCAATTCAGGCTGTTGCTTTAATTTCATTATCGCCCAAGTAGTCAGACTACTTTGCTGCGGATCAAAACTCTGGAGAATTTTTTGCGAGAAGCATTGATATACACGGGCTGTTGATAATTTACCATCATCATCTAGGACATAAGGGAACAAATCGCTAGCAGTAAAATTATGCTTTTGACCAAATTTCCTTTCTAATTGCAGACATCCTTGCTCAAGAATCCAAGATAGAAAACACAGCAAACAACGTTCTGCTAGTAAAGCAGTCTCGCCAGAACTATGGCGATATAAATCTAGCAATTTACCCTGGATGTCTGCATCTGGTGTCAAACGCTCAAATACTTGTGAGTAAAACGACTTCGCCGCAGGTATCTGTTGAATTCTCCGGTTCCCTCCCGCATCAATCCTCACCAATTGCCAATATCTTGAAGCCTCGCTCATAAGTATTTGTATTTATTGGTCATTGTTAATTGTCACATTGCCGATGCTTTTCAACGCAAGTCCAACCATTTTTTGAGATTCCATACTGAGTCCCTAATTTAACAGTTATTGGGAAAGGCAGAGGGCAGGAGGCAGAAGGCAGAAGGCAGAAGGGAATTTTGCTTCCTGCCACGGCAGTTGCTCCTAACCCTGCGTACCTGTCCCCTCTGCCAGCAACCTTAGGGAACGAGGGTTTAAGACTTCCAACAGGAGGGGTGTTACTCCGACTCCGATCTGAATAAAACCTTCTGCCCTCTGCCTTCTGCCTTTTTAAACTTGAGCTTTCATTTTTTAGTACTTCTGAGAAAATCGACCTTATGCAATTTTGCGCCAACCTCTGCTGCTGAGAAATTGCATATCCTCCAAATCATCAGAAATACACATATCTGGCAAAATTAATTCCCAGTTCGCACTTATGAGACGTTTAATTTCCAGTCTGATTTTGGCAGGTTGTTTTTTCAGTGCTACCAGCTTTTCTCTGCTTCCTCAGCAACACCGTGAGTTCGCGCAGGCACAAACAGCAGATGAATTGTTTTATACATTTTACGGACAAAAAATTCCTTTGAATTTGCGCCGTGATACGGTGGCTGTGAGCTTTAAACCCAAGAATACACGCTCTCGCTCTATCCAACCTTTATACTTACAGTTGCAACAAGATTTACGACGTGGTGGCGGTAATACTCGTAGCATTGGTAGTAATCATCGCTCTGATGTAGATGTTAAACCTTTGGGAGAAAACATCGCTCTAGTTAACCTACCTTCTGGCACTCGTGCTTCCTTAAATACAGTTCAACAGCAGATTCAAAAACAGCCTTACGTGCAAGAAATATTACCTATCTTATCCCGTAAATCACAGTCAGCATCTCCAGAAACAAAATCTGAGCCAGTTATTGTACTACCCAACGAGATTGTCATTAGTTTTGAGGGCGAGATGTCCGAGAGCCAAAGGCAAATTATCCTACTGCGCCACAATTTAGAAGTACTTCGTCCCTTGAGATTTAGTAAAAACCGCTACTTAGTACGTTCTAAGTCAGTATCTGGGACTGAAATTTTACATGTGGCTAATCAACTAACTCAAGTACCAGGAGTGCAATCAGCAACACCGAATTTTATTCAAGCGACTTCCGATCATATGTCGCAATTGCTGGCAACAGCAGCCAATTTACCAGAAACTCCTCACGCCGCCGAACGCTTACAACAGCAGTTGGCACAGTTACCCCAACCAAAAGATACTCCGATTTCTTCCAACTTACTACCTTTGCAATGGCATTTAAATAGTACTCCTCGCCGGGGTCAGCTGTTAGCTCGGACTGATATTCGCGCTACGGAAGCCTGGCGCAACAGCAATGGCGGACGTGGGGTTGTCGTGGCGGTAATTGATAGCTTGATTCAATGGGATCATCCCGACTTGGTGAAGAAGACATACAAATCTGGCGATCGCTCTGATAAATTACCTGGTGAGGAATATGGCTGGGACTTTTCTAGCCCAGGTGAAGGTGACGCTGATACACGCTTGAGTTCCCAAGAAATGTCACAGATTCAAGCAGAATTTCAAGACACTTTTAAATTACCATCTGACCAATTATTAAAGAAATATCAACAACTGTCGGGCATCTTAAAACAGCGTTACCCTAAAGCTTCAGACAGTGAAATTGCTCATCGCATTCGCAATCTGATTCGTGCTGAAATTGGGAGTGAGTTTCACGGTACTTGGGCTGCGGGTGTGATTGCTGCTAATTCGGAAGATAAAGCAGGTATTCTGGGAGTTGCGCCTCATACCCAAATCCTGCCAATTAGGGTTTTTGGCTTACGTGGTGCGATTAATATGGCAAGTTTATCCGAAGCTATTGGTTATGCTGCCAGTAGAAATGTTGATGTGATCAATATGAGTTTGGGTGGTTTGCTTCCTGATGAGGGATTAACCGAGCAAATTTTTGATGTGTTGGATGCTCATCGTCATTTAGTAATAGTTGCTTCTGCTGGTAATGAAAATTTAGATGGGGTCGGATTCCCGGCTGGTATTCCTGGGGTTGTATCAGTAGGTGCTACAAATATGACGGGAAATCGCACCTTCTACAGCAGTTATGGGGGCGGATTAGATTTAGTCGCACCCGGCGGCGAAATCCAAAATAGTCTCAGTGGTGGAATTTTAACGACAGGTGGTACTTGGTTGGATGGTTTTTGGCAGGGAATGTCTGTACCAGATTACGCTTGGGGTTTAGCGTTAGACCCCTTAGGTAAGTATGTCCAGGTACAGGGGACTTCTTTTTCGGCTCCCATTGTTTCAGGAGTAGTGGCCCTGATGAAGGGAGAAGACCCAAAACGGCGTTTGAGCCGCCATGAAATTGTCTCAATTCTCAATCAGACTGCTACCTATGATGGACTCAATCTTTCTAAAGCGGATGCTAATCGCTATAGGTTGCAGAAGGAAGTGGGTTTTGGAACTGTTGTAGATGCTCCGGTTTCGCGACCTTCTGGTATTTTCCCTAAGGCGAAACCTGTTTCCGCCCAAGAGTATTTCTTCGGTCGTGGTTTAGTTAATGCTGATGCTGCGGTGCAGGCTGTGAAGAACAGGTAGAGGTAAGGGCGCTTATACTTGCGCCCCTATGAGATCAACAATCTCAATACCCACACATCATCTACTTGTTGCGATCGCCCATCTTCCTTAAAGGAAATGCTTGTTCTGACTTTGACCGTTATCTTTTTGGCGGAGCGATCGCTATTTCTGCCAAGAATATTAACCCAACGGTTCTCAATACTTGTCGGTTAAGGGCAAAAGGGGCAAGATAAAACCTTTAACCCAAACCCAGTCACCTTTTCCCCAAACCAAATTCCGAGTTAAAAATCCTTAACCGAGAAGTATTGGGGGGGTATGCAACTTGGCGAATAACTGAAAATTCGGAAGCTGCTATTCTTCCTATAAGTACGTCAGAATGCAACACTGTTGGCTGAAGTTGGAAAAACAGTCTGTGTGATTGGCTGATATTCCAAGCAGCTATGAACGTTCCATTTAAAGTTTCTGTAAACTTGCATACCCCCATACCGCCGAGAACTATATTGATTTGTAGCAAAAATCAGTATAAATCCTAATGACAAAGCATAAAAAACTTCCTGCGCTGGCTTCTCGCGCTGTTGCTTTATTTTTCGGACTGCTTTTATTATCCGAGTCAACAGCCGCTAGTTTGGGGAGTCATCAGGTAAAAATTGCCCAGCAACCAGCGTCTACGCCATCAGTTCCCTTGAATGCAGAACAACAAAAGTTATACCAACAGGGTGTAAAGCTGTTTCAAGAAGCACAGGAATTACAGAAGAAGGGAACTAAAGAAGGATATCAACAGGCAATAAATAAATATCAACAAGCGTTGAAAATAGTTGAAGAGATAGGGTTAAAAGCAGATCAAGCTTTAATAAACCAGTCTATTGGTTTTATTTACTTTACGCTTTCAGACAATTTCAATGCACTCAATTATTTAAGTAAATCTTTAGGGATTTGGCAAGAACTAAAGCAACCTATACGTCAAGGTGAATTACTCTCTATGATTGGGGATGTTTATGCCAGCACAGGTAATCCCAAAAAAGCAATTGAATATTTGAATCAAGCGAAGTCAATTTTTCTATCGAATAAGAAATTTGAAAATTTAGCTACAACTTTTTACTCAACAGCAGGTGCATATATAAGATTAGGAGATATGAAAAAAGCCATTGATTCTTTAAATGAAGGGCTAAAAATTTATCGTGATATATTAAAAGACCTGTCACAAGAAGCTAACACCCTTAATCACATTGCCTCGATGTATTCTCTTATAGGTGAAACGAAGCAAGCTTTAAAAGCTTATAATGAAGCTTTGGAAATTCAGCGTAAAAATAATGACTTATCTGCTCAAGCGATTACTTTGAGTCAAATTGCTCCTATTTATGCTAAGTTAGGGGAACGCCAAAAAGTTATTTCTTATATTAAAGAAATATCTAAATTACAACAAGAAATTAAAATAGGGTTTACTGATCAGGGCATTATTTATCGAAACATTGCCAATAGTTATTTTTTGCTTGGAGATTACCAAGATGCACTGAGTTTTTATACACAATCAAAAGATGCTTTTGAACAAGCAGGCAATTCTATTCTGAAATCACAAGTCATAGGATTAATTGTCAGTATTTATAAAAATTTCTTAGGTGATAATCAAAAAGCACTTGAATATATTGGTCAAGCGATTAAATTTCAGGAGGAAAATGGTTTTAAGGGAGACGAAGCTTCAAGCCTTAACCAACAAGCTGATATCTATGCTTTACAAGGAGACTATCAAAAAGCATTAGATTCTTACAATAAAGCCTTAGAAATTGAGCGTATAATAACAGATACCAATTCGCAAGCTCGAACTCTTGCCAACATAGCAAGACTATATAGTTTACTAGGTGACTACAATTCAAGTATCAATGCTTATAATCAGTCACTTGATATATACAAAAAATTACAACACATACCTAACCAAGCTGGGATTCTTCTTAATATTGGTAATCTTGAATTTGTATATGGTAATTTTGAACAAGCTTTGATAGCTTATGACCAGGCATTATCATTACATCGAAAGCAGCAAGATTATATATCAGAAGTTCTTGCACTTTGGGGTATAGCAAAAACCTACCGTGACAAGAATGATTACATTAAAGCTTTTGAGGCAGTTAAACATGCATTAGCATTATCACAAAAGCATAACTATTCATTTCTAGAAATAGCTTCCAATGGAATGATTGGTAGTATATACCTTACAAAAAGTGATTATAAAAATGCTTTAGATACATATAAAAAAACTTTAGTAAGCTTTCGTAAAATTGGCTCACTAAATAAAGAAGCTGAAACATTAAACTCAATAAGTATTGTTTATGAGTTTCAAACAGAACATCAACAAGCCATAAATACACTCAATGAAGAAATAAAATTACGACGAACTTTAAAAGATGATACGGGTGAAGCTCAAGCACTTTACCTAATCGCCATCAATCAACGCAAACTAGGAAATCTCAACGCCGCACTTCCCAACATCGAAGCAGCAATTAAAATCATCGAAAATATCCGCAGCAACGTCAAAAACTCAGATTTGCGTACTTCCTACTTCGCCACAGTCCAAAGTTACTATAAATTCAAAATCGACCTATTGATGGAACTGCACAAACAAGACCCATCAAAAGGATACAATGCCCAAGCACTGGAAACAAGCGATCGCTCTCGCGCTAGAGGATTGGTAGAACTGTTAACCGAAGCCCGCGCCAATATCCGCAAAGGTGCAAACCCCGAACTCTTAGCCGAAGAACGCCGTATACAAGCTTTAATTGATGGTAAGGAGAAAGTCAGGTTTGAAATAGTTAACAGCGATAAAATTAAAAACCCCATTTTTAAAGCCAACGCCGAAAAGTTACAAACAGAAATTGATCAACTCCTCAGCCAACAAAAGCAACTAGAAACCGAAATTCGTCAAACTAGCTCAAAATACGCTAACCTCAAGTATCCCCAACCCCTGAATTTACCGCAAATTCAGCAACAACTTGATAAAGATACGCTGTTATTACAATATTCCTTAGGTTCCGAACGCAGTTTTCTGTGGGTGGTTTCTCCCAATTCTCTCGACACTTACGAACTTCCCAAAAAAGCCGAGATAGACAAAAGCGCTATCAATTTATTTTGCCTGATTAGCCGAAATAGTTCTAAACCGCCTTCTCTTACCCATCAAGACAATCCCTGTAAAAACATCAAAAATCAACGCATTGATGTCGCTGCAAAGGAACTGAGTCAACTGATTCTCTCACCCGCGAAAGATAAATTAGCTACAAAACGCTTAGTCATTGTTGCTGATGGTGCATTGCAATATATTCCCTTTGCGGCGTTAGCTGATGTCAATTCTCAACCGAATTCTACACCACAGGAAGAGAAAGAAAAACCCAAAGATGTTGTTTGTTCTACTGCCGGTGGTATTCGTGTTTGTTCGCCAGTACAGCCGCAGAGTTTGAATTACCAGCCTTTATTAGTTAACCACGAAATTGTTAGCTTACCTTCTGCAAGTGCGATCGCAATTCAACGCCAAGAACTCGCCACACGTCCACCCGCACCCAAAGCCTTAGCTATCCTCGCAGACCCAGTATACAACGCTACTGATACGCGAGTTACGAACGCCCAAAATAAACAACTCCAAAAGCAAGATTACCTCAACCTAGAGCTAGAACAGTCTGCCCTC
This sequence comes from Tolypothrix sp. PCC 7712, assembly GCF_025860405.1. Classification (GTDB taxonomy): domain Bacteria; phylum Cyanobacteriota; class Cyanobacteriia; order Cyanobacteriales; family Nostocaceae; genus Aulosira; species Aulosira diplosiphon. The sequence goes on from NZ_CP063788.1 coordinate 71,302, forward strand.
AAGCGTTCTGCTGATATTCTCAATCGCCAAGGTTGGACGCGACTTTCAGGTACACGCACAGAAGCAGAGACAATTTTTAACCTAGTACCGAAATCTCAAGGCGTGCAACTCTTAGATTTTGCCGCAAATTACACCCAAGCTACTAGCAGTAATCTCAATCAATTCCGGATTTTACACTTTGCTACCCACGGCTTTGTGAATGATGCTAACCCAGAGTTATCAGGTCTTGTGCTGTCTCTGGTAAACGAACAAGGTAAAGACATTCGTGGATATCTGCGGTTAGCAGATTTATTTAACCTCGATTATCCAGCTGATTTAATTGTTTTCAGCGCTTGCGAAACCGGATTAGGTAAAGAAATTCAAGGCGAAGGCTTGGTAGGCTTGACAAGAGGATTAATGTATGCAGGGGCAGAAAGATTAGTTGTGTCCTTATGGCAAGTTGATGACAAAGGGACATCTGAGTTTATGCAAGAATTTTATCAGCAAATGTGGCAGCAAAATAAATCGCCAAATCAGGCGTTACGGGCGGCGCAGTTAAAAATGTGGCAACAGGAGAAATGGCGTAATCCCAATTACTGGGCGGCTTTCACCTTTTTGGGCGAATGGAGATAATTGGTCATTGGACGAAACCCAACACCTCAAAACTTGTGGATGTTGGGTTTCAGGTTCTCAAACTGCGATCGCTTTCTCATTTCCCAGATTGGAGAGCGATTTTTTTCGGGGGAGATGGGACTGGCAATGCGGTAAGATGACCCAATGAGCGATTCTGACCAACTTGTTATCTACCAGCTTCATATTTTTATCTTGGGCATCAGCCCCATGATTTGGCGTAGAGTCAAAATCCGCAGCGACAGCACAATCGCCGATTTACACTACATCATCCAGATAGCAATGGGATGGACAGATTCCCACTTACATCGTTTCATAATCAGTGTTTGTCAATATTCACAGCATAGGTGTTGGAAACACTGTGGCGATCGCACTGTGAAAACTCAAGCCAACAAAAACACTTTAACAATTATTGGATTTCCAAACATTCATATCATTTAACGCTTGTGGAAAATTTTCCTTAAGCGTGTAATGTATACGAAAATATCTTGCCAAAACGTTTATCCAAAAAATTATTGATAACTGGCGCTGAAACTCAATCGTCAATATTTTTGGGTGTAAAGATTGTGAGCTAGGCTGGAAGTCTTGGAAAATCGAGGTTAATGTCACCTTCCCAATGTGAAAGTCGTGGGTTCGAGTCCCATCAGTTGCTTCTCTTATTTAGCTTTATTGAAGAGATTTGGGCTTGTTCTCATAGTAAAGCAATTCATACATTCTTCCATGTATTCGCGCTATATTCAATCTGTACACCAAGCAATTGTCAAGTCAGGTGTGAAATTTATCCCGAATAATTGGTCACACAAAATTTCAACCACCTTTAACCCGTAAAGGTAATCGAGGACGGGTTAAACGACGAGTTGGTAATAACTTGTTATTGCGTTTTCAAAATTACAAACGGGATGTTTTACGGTTTCTCACAGAACCGGATGTTCCATTTACTAATAACCAAGCTGAACGTGACTTGCGAAGATGAAATGTAAGCAGAAAATTTCGGGTGGTTTTCGCTCATTCGATTTTGCGGTTTCATTCGCCAACATCCGTTCTTTTCTTTCCACTGCATCTAAGCGTGGTCTTAATCTCTTGGAAGTGATTACTGACGCATTACAAGGCAATCTCTCTGTTTTCTTTTCTTCCAATCCCACTACCTAAGCAGTTACGATTTGGTGGTTTTCTCCCTCATAGAGACGCACTCGCGTTCAATTAGTGGCGGGTCTGAATCCCCCACTAATTGATTCTGGCTTCTGGATTCTTCTTCAAATTCAGTTTGGTTTATAACGTCCACACAAGTATTTTCGCTTGGCAAGCGTTCCGTTCGGTTTACTCTGCCATTACCCAAATATCCCATTTATTATAAAAATCTCCACGCTGTTCCAACGTAAAGCCACCGAGCAACAATCCCAACCATACTTCTACTAAAGGCATTTTCAAAGCACGTTGCAGCTGAGGAAGCGAAATTTCATCTTGAATATTTCCAAGGTAATAAGCGATCGCACTTTGCCACTTCTGGACATCTTCATCACCCGCCAGCTTGTGAACATCTTCTACAGTCCTGACTTCCTCCAACATTTCTAAAACTTTCTCTTTCTCCACAGGTGCTACCACTGAATCACCTTGAGAACTAGTATTTGAAAACTGATGCGGGCCATGTGGTCTGAAAGTCTGCGGTATTGGAGATTCAATCAAATCATCCAAATCCAGTTGCATTGTCGTTCGCACCAACCCAGCAAAGATATCAGTGCTGACAATCGGCCCGTCTGGACTATTGCGCTCGCGCACATCTTGCAACAGCATTACCGCACGAGATTTAAGAATATCTGCAATTTGATTAAACGCAACAGCAGCAGTTTCTAACTGTGCTTCCACAGATAAATCTTGGAGTTCTGTATCCAAACAATCCCACACCGGAGCAAGTGAAGAGTTTGGTGGAGCAACTGATATCTCATCCAGCACATCCCAAATCGTTAATTGTCGATATGCAGTCATCTTTACGACTCCGGATGTAGCGGACAGGGGCGCACTGGACAGTGATCTGGACTAATCTCAAACATATCCTTATATTGATACAGCGAGACACCATATTCTTTGGCAAAAGCCTGCAACACCTTATCTGTATAAGCTCGTATCTTGCCAGCCGTTAGCCCAAAACAGTGAATTGATTCCAAGCGACAAATCGGTTGTTGCCCCAACCACAGTTCAGCACCCAATGAATGTAATGGCTTATCTCCCGGTTCCTTGTATAAGTACAGCACAGCAAAATACGTTGCTGGTGGTTCGACCGCTATCGAATCAATCCCCGAATTATCTTTAGTTCGGCTGCGGTAAAATGAGCGGCGATTATGGCAGACCTTTGGATTCCAGCATCCATCCCCTTGGGTTCCATGTAACACCTTTGCTTTAGCAGTTGGTAACTTGGCACATAACTGACATTTAGGATTTAACGGTTTGGGCATCTCCTACTCCACTTCCTCTTCGCCGATAGCTCGATAGTAAGCAGAGATTGCGGCTTCTTGTTCACTACGAAGCGTATACCGTCGAAATGCTTTCTCGCTAGTATGTCCTGTGAGTTTCCGGGCATGAGTCGGGTCTACACCTAGTAACAACAAATCAGTAGCATAAGTATGACGGAATTGATGAGGATGCAAGTCTTCAATGCTTGCTAATTCCCCAATTTTCTCCACAGCAAAGTAAATACCGTGATAAGAAAGGCGTTCTCCAAGATATGATGGATGGTGCGAAATCATCAGTGGACTGAGGCTAGTTAAAACTTCCCCCTGCGCCTCTCGCCATTGCAAATACTCTACCAGTACCTCTCTACTTTCTTTTCTTAAAGGTACCAAGCGAGGTTGGGCGGTCTTTGTGTCAGGTAAAAACAGCAACTTACCATCAAATGACCCGACATTTAAATTCACCACTTCCCCAGCGCGGAGTCCATGACTGAGAATATGAACCAGTGCAGTATCCCGAACCTTTGTTTCGCCTAAATATTCCAAAGCTGACCACACTGATTCCATCTGTTCTGCTGTTAAACTTTGAGCAGGTGGCAGAGGTACTTTTTCCAACTTTACCCCCTGTGTGGGATTTGTAGTCATCATCTCTGGGTAGGTGAGACTCAACCACTTGAAGAAACTCTTGATAGCTGCCAATCCAGCATTAATACTGCTTTTGGAAAGTGGTTTACCTGCGTCTGTAAACACTTCTTCCATCAAATACTGTTTATACAGCCCTATGTGACGCGATCGCATCTCATGATAGTGCAACTGCGTCCATCCCAAAAACCTTTTGAGTTCGCGTTCATATAGCTTGCGGCTGTTGGGCGCAAGATTGTTACTGCGTAAAAATTCCAATACTTTCACCCACCTAATATCAGTTGGTGGGGTTTTTAAAGTAGTCCTTTTACTACCTCCTGCCTCTCTATTAACTCTGGCATCTTCAATCGGAATTAATTTAATCGGTGGTAAAGATTCTGCGCTCTCTATCATTTTTTATTCAATTAATTAAAAGAATAGTGTTAGTTGTTAACTCTGAATAATGTTGTAACTTGACTGAAAATAATGCTCTCTATAAATTAGCTTTACTCAATGCTCTATTGCAACAACAATTAATTAAATCTCAATTTACTACTCAATCAAGTATGCAATCAATACTTACGGATATTGTTGTTGGCTCATTAATACTTGCCTTTGCAGCACACGATTGGGAATATTGAACTGAAGTAATTTTGCAGTAGCTTTTCCAATCTGAGTTCTTCCCTCAATTCTCGCTTTATCAAAATAGAAATGTTCATCCCAAGTTTGACGACGTGGGTTAAATAATGGGACAATTTCTCCTGTAGCTACATCGATAGTAGCGAAATCAGAACCTTTATGACGATTGCATGATAGGCATGAAAGCGCTAAATTTTCAGCCGCAGTTTCTCCTCCATGTTTCACAGCAATAATATGATCTACTTCATGAGTATAAATTGAATAATCCTGATGAATTAAACAATATTCACAGCGTCCTGAAGCTCTACTTATGACCAGCTTCCTAAGTTCTGTAGAAATTGAATTAGATGTCATCTTATTTGATTACTTTTCCCTAGCTCGCGCCTTGAGTAAAATCATCAGATGTTCTAATTGCTCGTAAACATCTAATTCTGCTATTTCTATTGGAGTGAGTGAACCAGAACGGTTCTTTTCTAATAATACTTGCAGCCGCATTTGTGCATGGGGCGAAACTTTAAACTCAACAATTTCTTCTGGCGTTGGACGCTTAATTAAGAAATCCAGCACTTCCAGATAAACTTTGGCAATTTCTACAGTTCCTATATTAACTTTTGACTGCTCAGTTGTTTGTTTGGGATCGCTATCCAACAATCGCCAAAGCAATTCAGGTAAACGACTTTGCAAAGGTTCTAAACGCCTGACTAGTTCATCTGGTATTTCAATGGTGAGTTTTGCCACGCTGGAAACCATAATGTGAGATGTTTGCTCACATTATGGTTTAGATTACGTTGTAATACAAGACTACAACACAAAATAAGTAACTCTTATCTTTTGTACGACAAAAACTCCGATTAATACTTGATTTTTTTGATGTATGTGACTGTAACCATAAGTTTTGTGACTGTAACCATAAGTTTGCCGGAGCGGCAGGTTTATGGTTTCAAACCCCGGAGCAGGTAAGGATGGAAAATTAGTTCTCATTTATGGGTGGCAGGAAATCAGAGGGCGTATTGGCAGCCAAATCATCGACATCATCAAACCACATACACTGCCAGACAAGCTTGTTGCTTTGATGAGAGTGCATAGGAGTAATCAAAAGCTGTCGCCAAAAATCAACGCTGTGAGTTTGTTCATTGGCTAGTTGGTTGAGTTTCTGGCTACCTAACCACAGATGACAGATTGAGCAATACCCTGGACGAGAATACCTGGATAATGGTGGAAATTTTTCGTGACAGTGAGGGCATTCCTCAATCAAGGGCTGATGGTCATGCTCAGGGCATTCCTCAATTGTGTTAACTAACCATAACAGTGGATTGTAGATGACTCGATTGTTGACAAACCAGTGGTCATAACATACGGGACACCAAGCTTGATGCAAACGCAAAATGCTAAACTCGAAAAAAATGCTGGCCCATTTTAATGGCCATAAACAAGATAAATCTTGACGCCAGGTCAATTCTTTTAGAGCTTGAATTAGAGTGGTAGCAATGTCAATTCTTTTTTCGTTGGTAGAGGTGAAAAAATCTTGATCTCTAAATAAATGATTAATGATGTTTATAGAACTAACACTGCTTCTTTTATGCCTCATCAATGGAATAACTTTTGATAAAACTAGTTCTCCGGTAGTTATCGTGTGACAGTCGGCAAGGCGAGCAATATATCCACTCAAGCTTTCGACATAGAGCGTACCGACACCGATTGGTTCGAGTGGGAATAATTGAGAGCGTTCTGGAATTGTTGGTTTTTCTAGAGCCCAAAACTCATCTTCGGTATAATAATTAACTGACATCAAGATTAATTCCTACGGTATCTCTTTTAGCCTGACGTTTTCCCACACGACCTTTCGCTTGAGATGGTTGCTTCACATCTTCATTGGTCAAACTAAGTGCTACGGGAGCAACATCGTTGCGCCATCGCTTCTCTCCAGCTTGTGCTTCCTGTTCTATTTGCTGCCGCCGTGCTTTTGAGTATTCATTTTGTTGAATATACTTTATGTTGAGGGTTGTTGCATTCTCTGCCAAAGCATTTCGTAAAGCTTTTGTTAACCAAGTTTTAAGAAGACCAACACTACCAGATGAATAATCCAACAGATATTCATATTGTTCTACCAAGCAGGGCTCTTCAAGCAAAGGTAAATGCGCCTGAAATGTTCTGATAATCCGCATAAACTCAGCTATATCTTCTTTGTTATCTGTTGAGTAACGAGGTAAATGTATATCATCGCTGCGTCGGCTAACTTGACCACTGAGGTGACAACAGTTAAGTAAATCATAAGTACCAAATAAAATATGTACAACACCAGTGATGTTGGCAAGAGATTTTATCCAATTCATCTGATGTAACATTTGCTTTCCCCCAGCAACCATCAGCAAATGTTGGGCTTCGTCTATCATCAATGCTGTTAATTTATGGTGCCGCATAGATTTTTCTAAAGCACGACGCACCGTATCGGAACTTTTAGAAGCAAAGTATGTAGTAGAAAGAAACCCTGAATAATTTTGATAATTTAATGAACTATTTGTAGCAATTGAATCAAAAGAAATTTTTTCTAAACATTCTAAAACGCGGAGGTAGTAATCTTTATAATTAAATTTTCCTCCTTCATTAGCAATTGCCTCAATACCTGCAACTGGAATTTGATAAATATGATTTTTCATAGATGCTAATGCACCTTCCATCAACAGTTTTTCAGCCCTTAGTCGTAAAGTGGTCTTACCTACTCCTGCTGGGCCAACAACAAAGAAAACACAAATATCTGTTGGTTGTTGAAGGTTGAGCAATAAAGTCTCTAAAGCTTGTTTTAATCGTAAGTGTCCAATTGTAATTCCTTGAAAATAGTTCAACCGTTCGGTTAATGATTGTTTCAGGAGTTCTTGTGGAAATGGACGGTTATGTTTTACTGCCATAACTCCTCTTGAGAGTAAGCTTGAATTTTTCCTAATTCTATTGCTGAAGTATTTAATTGATGTGTTTGTGATACTTCTTCTGTACTAATAGCTTCATCACTATCAACTGGACACTGAGTAAGAGTAGAGGATGTTTGTTTCCTACCATTTTTATATATTAAGTCTCGCAAATCAGTTGCAGCTAAATCATGAAGTCTTTGTGTCTGTAAAACTTCTTGAGCTTCTGCTGATTCTAAATACTGTGCAAGTTCTTTAGCTCTAATTGCTATTTTTTGATTATACTGATTTTTTTGCTGTCGTAATTCAATACTTATCAGTCGAATTTCTTTTTCAGAATGACCTTGTAAGGATGAATAATATTCAGATATACAGCGTACCCAATTACCTTTGACATACGCATAAGCAGTTCCTACATCAAATGGATCATATCTAACTTGTACTTGAGTACTTTCAACTTCAGGGTTAAGAAATGAATCATCAATTGACCAATAATAGATATAATTAATTTTTATCCCGAGTCTTGGTATTACTTTTGCACTTCCCTTTGCAGTTGAGGGCAAAGTAAAAATTTTAAAGTTTTCATCATCTAAAATTTTTTGTCCATAGCGCATCCCACTCTGATTCACACCTTTTGTAAATGCAGCATTGGGAGACATTCCCAGTGCCGGATGCTCTCTACTGTCATAAATTACATAAGCATATTTACAAAAATATTCATATAATTCTGGCAATGTCCAGACAGCTTGTACTTTTGGGTTATTTGTTTTATTTACCAAGCGTACTTGTTTAGTAATTTGAGTATTGCCTTTAAGGTTGTAAAAAAATTCTGTGTTACTTGTGCCGAAAAATCTTTCAATGAGTGAACCAAATCTAGGACTAGCAGATGGTCTTTGTTTTTTTGTGCAACTAAAGGCAGCTAGAAGTGTTTCAAAGTAAATACTGCCAAACTCTACACCATTATCCATTACTAATGTTTCTGGAAAGCGGCCAAATCTCTGCACACAAATTCGCAATACCATCATGCAGGAACGATACGATGGCGGGTCAAATGTTAAATAGATTGCGAAAATACGACGTGAGAAAGCATCAATGAGAATAGTTGCCCAAGGTCGGCCTAAAGGGCGCCCAGTGCGCGAACAAACTAACTCGATATCTAATTCTGTATGATCAATGTGGCAGATTTCAAATGGCCGACTCCCGTGAATAGGGGTGGAGAGCGTTAATTCGTGATAAAAAGGACTCTTTTGGTAAGCGGCTCTTGACCCTTGCCTATGGCGAGTTTGTCCTACTTTCTCTCGTTGATTAATGCGTTTACAGAAAGTGATCCGGCTAGGGCAAGGGTCTGTTTTTCCAGCTTTTTCCCATTCTCTAACCAGAATACCGTAAGTTGCTAGTTTTCCTCGCTGTTTGAGGTTCTCATAGTGCTGTTCAATAATTTGGTCAATAAACTCCCAAGTATCGGGTGAAAAGCGATCTACCCTGTTCCCTTTCTTGCCACGATTGGGTAGTAAGCCAATATAGCCCCAGCCATAATTATTCAGAGCCTGATGATATTTGGATTTCCAGCTACGAACTGTCCGCTCAGGTACAGAACTATTAATTGGCGGACTGCCATGTAAATATGGTTCAATAACTTTATAGCGGTAATTAGCTACTGCTAAATCCTCAGAACTAGCGCATTTGATCTGTTCCCAAATGTCTGTTGTTTTTGCAGATAATGGTTGAATATGAATGATTTCTTTTTGTGCAATTAGTGCATCAAAGTTTGCATGAGTTAACCCAATCAGTTCATTTTCGCTTTGAAGCGCAATCTTTGTGTCTCCGATTTGAATTACACACCAACTTTTACCATCCCAAACCAGCGTTGAACCAATTGCCACATCAATTCGTTGTCCACTGGCGATACGAGCAGAAGTCTTTTGAGCAATGATTAGATCATAAGTTGATGCCATTTCTTGGCTACTGAAAAGATGAACTTTTTCTGGCTCATTCAAAGCTACTGCTTTCAGGTCTACATATATTTGCTTTGTTCCAATCAAGGCATAGATATCATCTGCCCAATCGGTATTTGTTGATTCTAGTAGTTCTTTGAGGGTTACTCCAGGATTGGCATTAATACACTCAACAACTGTTTTTCTTACCTCTTTTTTAACTGTATTTTCTTGGTTGAAATAACCTTGAAGAAACTGATAGTTCTGGTAAGCAATCCAGTTGATTTCAAGATCTGTACGTAAATAATAGTACAGTCCCATTGCTTGAACTTTCATTTCTGCTGGTGGCGCGTGCCAACGACCTTCTTCGCTTTGCTGATAGCGTGTAGGTTGTTTTCTGGCTAGTATTTTGAGCCGCTCACTAGCTTTCCATTCTTCAAATCCCGCACTATTACGCCTCATTACCCAAAAATCCGGAGTATGAGATGTCACCACACAACGTCCGCTCAGGGAATGAAAAGATAAACTTAGACGAATTGGCTGGTCATAGTACTCTAATACATCTTCATCATTTTCGTACTCTACGATCGCCGGCAGTTCTACTTTATGAGATTCAAACTGAATCGTTTTCCCCATTTTGCGACTTGGATAACTGCCGCAAACATTTTTCGCTCCGCCACCTACCTTCCTCACAGGTTCTGAATTCCGGATTTTTTGCACTAGCTCTTTTGTCGTCTCTGGTAAACAAAGGCGGCGACACCAGTCTTCAAACTCTCGGTCGCTGAGCATAGGAAATACCGTAACTTTCGGCAGGTTTATGCTTGATTTTTATACTTTCGGCAAGCTTATCATTTCAAAACTCAACTTTTTCTATTTGGCTACTAAACGTAATAATCTACTTTTGGGCTATGTCTGCGGCAAGGTTATGGTTTCAAAAACGGCAAACTTTTGCTTACAGTGACAAAAATACAGTTTTGTCAGGAATATGGCATTAATATTTCCCCTACAGAATGGCCTTGTCACCATCTACCAGATGCAATTTTGGGCGACCGGGGGGAACTTGCAGGAATGGCAGTAGAGACATTAATTCCGAATCTGAATGTCCGGATTGAAAATGCTGCGCCTTACCGTGCAGATTGGAAGGGTTTAGTAGAGAGATACTTCCGTACCATTCATGGTCATGTCAAACCATTTTTACCTGGTTATATAGACACAGATTTTAGACAAAGAGGTGGGCGAGACTATCGTCTTGATAGCAGGGTTGACATAGACCAGTTTACTGAAATTATTATTCATTTAATTCGCTATCACAATAATCATCACTACTTGAGCAGTTATGATAGGGAAGAAATGATGATTACTGATAATGTCAATCCCATACCTATAGAATTATGGAATTGGGGCATAGAAAATCGTTCTGGTAGACTCAGGACTTTTCCTGAAGATATCGTCAAGCTAAATTTGATGCCAAGTAATAAAGCGACCATCACCGCTCGCGGTATCAAATTTAAGGGAATGTACTACAGTTGTGATAAAGCATTAAAAGAGTTCTGGTTTGAGAAAGCTAGAAGTAATTTGCTTTCTAAGTCAGAGAAATTATTAGATATTTCTTATGACTATCGCCAACCAAATTTTATCTATGTTCGTTCTCCTGATGGTAGAGATTTTGAGAAGTGCTTTCTTTTAGAGCCATCAGAACGTTATTCTCAAAAAAATATACATGACATTGAATATTTGCAGGCTTATGAAAAGTGGCTTTATCAGAAAAGTCAAAGCAATGAACTTCAAGCTGGTGTTGACTTAATTTCTGACATTGAAAGTGTAGTCAACAGAGCTAATGTTTTAGCCTCCGTAACTGTTGATGAGCACCTAAGCAATACTCAAAAAGTTTCTGGTATTAAAGAAAACAGAGCTTCCGAGAAGGCTAAACGACGCGACGACGAAGGGTTCGAGTTAGCTAAGACAGAAACTTCTATTCTGACAACAGTTCTACCGACTACAAATTCTGACTCTCCAGAAAATAAATCATTACAACCTGACCATTTGGAACTTCTAAAGAAGAAACGTCAGGAGCGCTTTAATGAACATAGAGAATGAGTGGTCATGGGTGAAAATTCCCAACGGTGAATGGGCTGCTGTTGCTAAATACAGAGACCACTTGTTACCTGAATATAATACAAATCCAATAATTCGCTCTCTTCCTCCTATCCTGTCTCGAGACAAATTTGTTGAGTATGTGACACGACTACCTGCGTGCAAATCTTCAGAAAGAGAACTAGAGCCGCAGTACAGATTTCATTGTATTGAACGGTTATCGAGATATTTTGACCCACTGAATAAAACAGTCGATTTACAGCGAGTAGTTTGCGTATTAATTATGCAAGGTTATCTGAGGCGAAATCCTTTGCAACCAGAATATGCATTGCGTAGCGGTCAAATTTATCAGGCGGTGCTTTCTGGGGGAGGTTTTAACTTAGAGGAATATGTAGATGTTCCCACCTCGGCATCTGGGTTGACAATTATTGGTCCGTCCGGAATAGGTAAGACAACCAATCTCTTAAATATCCTTTCTTTATATCCCCAAGTGATTGTTCATCCGGCTCACAGTGTTTACCAAATTGTTTGGTTGAAAGTTGACTGTCCCCATGCAGGTTCTTTGAAAGGTTTGTGTATCGACTTCTTCAGAGCAGTTGACAAATTGCTCGGCACTAATAACTTCCAAAAATTTGGGGTAAAACGCAACTCCGAAGATTATATGCTGGCTCAAGTTGCCCAAATTGCCCACACCCAACATTTAGGAGTTTTAGTTATCGATGAAATGCAAAATTTAGCGGCAGCCAGAAGAAATAGTGACGAAATGTTGAATTTTTTGGTGAAAATGGACAACATTATTGGAGTTCCAGTAATTCGCGTTGGTACAAATGAAGCTTTCCCAATTCTTCAAGGTAATTTTAGAAATGCTAGAAGAGGTGTGGGAGAAGGAGGAGTAATTTGGGACAGGATGGAAAACAATCGGGAATGGAACTTTTTTATCGAAGGAATGTGGGAATTTCAGTGGACAAAACAATATATCCCATTAACTACAAATATTAGCTCGGCTCTATATTATGAAAGTCAAGGGATTATTGATATCGTGATTAAACTCTATAAAATGGTGCAATGGAGAGCTATTGCTTTAGGAACGGAAGTAATTACTGTTGACTTGATTCACGCTTGTGCTGCTGACGGACTGCATCTAGTTAAACCAATGTTAGATGCTATTAGGTCAGGAGATGAAAAGTGGATGATGAAATACAAAGATATTGCTCCTTTAGACGTGAATTTATACCGCAATAAGTGCTTGAATTCCCTAGAAGAAAGAGATTTAGAGGCAGTGAGAAGATTAGCACGCTCATCACAGAGGATGGGGAATATATCAGCAACGCTACGCTATGTGATTATTGAACTGATTAACTTAGATGTGCTGCCTATTACTGCCAAGAGTTGTGCCGAAAAAATTGTCGCTTTTCATGGGGAAGATGCAGATAAAAAAATGTTGATTAAAGAGGCTTATAAACTAGCTTTACAATGCGATAATCTTTCAACAGAGCCAGGGGAGCATCGGGAAATTAAAAGAAAACTTCAACCGAAATATCAAGAGAATGATATTCGAGCTATTGTTAAAAATGCCAAGAAAAATCAAACTCCAGCTTGTGAGGAATTAAAAGCTTTGGGGATTATTAAAGACCCACTCACAGACTTTTTTACTAGTGGGTAGTATATGCTCAGTTTTTTCCCTACGCCTTACCCAGATGAGATTTTATATAGTGTGTTTGCACGTTATCATGCTCGAAGTGGTAATACAAAGCCTGATGAAACGTTGCAAGAATTATTCAATTCTCGGAATACTATAGTTAGGGCTGACTTACCTTACAACTTGGCTTTTTTAATTAAAAATCTCCCACTGCTATCTCCACATACAACAGAAAGTCTCATTCAAAAACATACACTTTATCCCATGTATGCAGTCTTTATGCCTGACAGAAAGTCAGCTATTTTGAAGTACATGAAAGGAGAGTTTGGGACACATATTTATCGGGGAATTGGCAGTTTGCTTCATCTGCCCAAATATTTTAGGTTTTGTCCAAAATGTCTTTTTGAAAATTTGCATACATTTGGACAAGCATATTGGCATCGACTTCACCAAACACCTGGTGTTCTTGTCTGCACTATTCATGATGTTGTCTTAAGCGACAGCATTGTACCTATTTGGAGTAATAATTGGCATCAAGTTGGTCTTGCAAGTTTGGAGAACTGTCCCATATCGAATGTAGCCAGAAATTACAGTGACTCCACTAAGGAGTTGTTACGCCTAATTGCATCTGATATTGAATGGTTAATGACCTGTGATTTCAAATCGCTTCCTTCTAAGGAATTAGATTGGTTTCATATCCAATATATAGTTTTATTGATGAAGAGGAATTTAGCGACTCTAGACCGTCAGGTATATGAGCCAGGTTTACGACAGAAGTTTTTGTCTTTTTATGGAAGTGAGTTTCTTGAGGCTCTTGGGATAAACTTCGGTTACAATAACATAAATTTATTTAACATTCTCCGATTGAATAGAGAAGTTTTTGACCCAGTAATGCATCTGTTGATGATGAGATTTTTGAAGAATTCACCCTCAACATTTTTTGCTCGTAAATCTAAATATAAGCCTTTTGGTAAAGGGCCTTGGCTTTGTCTAAATCCCGCTTGCGAAAACTATCTCCATTTTGTGGTTACAAAGTTAGTGATGCTTTTCAACCGTGAAGTATATTCGACATATTCTTATATAAAAAATCCTCAAGGGACTTTTGAGTGTGATTGCGGTTTTAAATATAGTAAAAGTGGTGTGAATTTGAATAAACTTGATAAGTTTCGATTTGAAAGAATCGTGACTTTTGGTCACTTGTGGGAACAAAAGTATTTGGAATTAAATGTTGTTGATAGACAACATTTTCAGCAAACTGCTCAAAGCCTCAGTTTCAATTATGGCAATAATCCGCTGAATATGTTGCGTAAGCTAGAAGCGTTGTGGAAATCTTTGAATGATAGTGTAGGCGCAGACTGCGGTTAATCAGTCCCTAATTGTTGAACTTTTTTATTCAAAAAATCGACCTGCACTCTTCTACATTGGTAAACTTAACTTACCCGTGGACAATAATTGTTCAACTTTATTTTTTCGGCATCTGTAATGGATCACCAAAAATTAAGGGTTGTAGCTCCTGAAATTGTTGAACTTTATTATTCTTCTACATTTGACTCGCCTCTTGTTCTAGCTTTTTATCTAAAATATAGTAGCTAGAACAAAGTGCTAATTATGCCTCAAAAGATATGTGGACTCGGCTTTGATTGTGCTTCAATGATGTTGCAGCCAGGCATCGACCCAGGAGAATGCCTAAATTATAAAACCTGTGGAGCAGTCACCAAGCTGACTCCAGATGAAGAAATCGAACTAATTCGCGTGCGGCAGATTGCGGCTCAAGAAAGGCAACAAGAGTGGGAACGCATCCAGGAAACCTTTAGAACTACGCGCCGCGAAGCGGCAGTGATGATGCTGATGTCGAGAGGATGCCCACAAAGTGCTGAATTACTGGGTCTTACTGCACAAATGGCAGCGATCGCCGCATCTGTTGCACAATTGCATCAAAATTTAAATAATCTAGAAGGATGCTACATTGCTCCCCCTGGCTGTGAAGTACATCATTATAATGTGAAGCGCCCAAGTGGAGTTTACGGATACAATAAACTCACAGCGGATGAGCCAATATTTGAACCGTCCGCAAAACAGCAGAAAGTGAGAGTTATTCATTTAAGCCATGATGACGATCCGCGCAACACCGAAGCAAGACTGGGTATTGCGCGCCGAAATCAGTTAAGTTGTGTACGTACGCTCCTGGTAAAGGCTGTGGAATTGCTACAAGAAGCAGCCAATACTCTTAGTGAACAGTCTTCTGATGAAGAGCGCTCAGTTTGAGGTGTCTTCTTTTTATTTGGCAAACGCTAATACCCGTAACCTAAGTTATGTAATGTAATGTAATGTAATGAGTAGATACTGTAAAATGTTAGTTTTCGTATCAAATGGTATATGAAGCTATCACCTCGCTTTGAGTGGGGACTGCATTGTATTATTAAGAGGCAGTACTCATTGAGAGTCAAGTATGATTGATTTACTCAAGGAAGATTTAAAGCACTCTGAAGAATATAAAGATTGCATTATCAAAGTGTGGCATGATAATCGCCGCAAATGCTACCTTGCCGAACTATATGTGCCGGGGCAACAAGCAGCTGCGCGCCCCGATCTCTTGGTACTTGTACAACGCCACCCTTATCCTGATATCCCAACAGCGATCACCACAATGAAAGAGCAAGTTGACAAACACTACACAGGCGAAAAAATTTGGTGGGATCAGATGACATGACTAAATCTAAGGGGATGAACCCTGAAACATTACAGCTATTGCGTCAAGAATTTAAAAATAATTGGTTGAGGTTTTTTGAGGTAATTTCAATTGAGCCTGGATATTTCCAAAACTTTGAAGAGGTAGTCTTTGCTGTGGAGCAAGAAAGTAGTATACCATATAGGGACTTAGCATATTATGAAAAGAACTTTCTTCGTGGTTGGGATGAAATTTATGGCAAAGCTTGTACTGAGGCTGACCGACGAAAACATGGGGCAACTCCTAACTTAAACTGGTTTGAGCAGTAGTAGATATACTCATGTATGAGTTAGCAAACCTGATAGAAGTAAGGCTTTGGGAACTAGAGAAAAATCTAGAATTAACTAATGAAGATATATTTGAAATTATCTGTCAAGAATACCAGTTAAATGCTGATTCTATAGAGACAAAACTAAGTTGTAAATGTCCATTTGTATTAACTGGCTTATTGAAAGAATTGGAGAATTCAGAAATAAGTAAATATTTGAATTAGTGAGGAATATAAAAGATATAAATCTCCTTAAAATCAACACTTTAATCTGGCTTTATAACTTGTCAGATAGCAACAATTAGTAAACAAAAATAAATGAACAATACACTGCCTAAATATCAAATAAAAGGCAGGAAAATTAAAAATGAATATTAACAGTGAAAATCATGCCGGGTTTAAAAATTGGTCAAAGCTGGTTGAATCTTGGCCATGTATTTCTCCAATAATTTCGATTGATATTGATCGAGAGCGTAATTGCGTGTGGTTTAATGTAGGTGGTGAAAATCTTCCTCTTGTTCGGTACAATATTTTTTCTAACATGGGTGGTTGGGAAAGTGGCCATCAGGCGAATGCTGCTGCCAATCTATCAGCTTTTTCACTAGAAGAGGCAACATATTTATATAAGCAACTGATTAATGGCAAGATGGATAATGAAGTCAAGTCAATTTTGACTCTTGTTGCACTTGCTAAAAAATGTGAAAACAGTTCTCATAATAGAATAGTATACCAGAAATAGGGCAGTTTTTTGGCAATAAAGTTTACTGGTGTGTTGCTGTGGATATTAGGTTTTATATTCTATTCTTGTTGAAGATTTTATGTGGTTTTATTATTTATATATAAAAACGCTTTTAACAGATATTTTGATATCTTTAAGTAATATTGATGCAGAGGAATATTATCAAATATGAAAGATGCCTTAATGGAAAAACTGTTTAATCAAGCAGTAGATCCAATCTTCCAAGCCAACAATTTAACTAAATATTCAGCACTCAAACAAAGAGAAGATGAATTTAAATTGTTGTTTAATATTGAATTAGCAGAATATATTGACTCAAAGAGAGGATTTAACTTCTCTCTATTTATCCGTGACTTTTTGGGTGAAGATAGCTTGCCATATAAAGATGCTGTTACTAAAAAATATGGAGAGCGAGCAGCAGCTTTAATTGGGGAATTAATTTGTATTTGAAAGCTAAAGCTATGAACAAAAGTAGGCAATCGCATATATGGCTTACTCAACAGTTATTATGGATGTCCTGACAAAAGGGATGTACTCATAGATAATCTTTCAAACGGGATAGGAAACTTTGTCTTTCACCAATGTCATAGCCATAATGCCCCAGAAACATGCTCCGCGCTCAGGCTCAACATACTATTGCGGGTTCGGTTTTAACTGTCAGGATAATTCTAATGTACCCGTTCATTAGTCGCCTCAAAATAGTTTCTTTCGTTCATAGCGGGTGGCAGTGCAGCCTGTGCAGTTGCACCTAAGAAACCGTATTTGCTTCGGGCTGAGGAACAAGCAGAAACTGCTGGAAGTTTCGGAAAAGCTTGAGCTTTTCTTAGTGCCATTCGTATCAGGCATAGATTTAAATCAATCTCTATATTCTATTTATGATAACTTTATTTATCGAATTCAAACCGTTCATTTACGCCATACTGTAGTAGGCATCACCGTGCCAAAACGGGAAAATCGTACGCTAAGGATGAAAGCTTTATACAGCAATACTTTCAGCCATGTATCTCTGAAGTGATATTTCATTAGATAGAGACATAACTTGAAATTCCGTTTAAGAAACGTTGATAGCTGCGTTTCTTACTTTGTAGCTGAAAGCCAGTTGTAGAGGGCATTTATCAAGCCTCAACCGCGCAACAAATCTGCTCGGTCGCGGCTGTGCAATCTTCTTAGCGTACGATTTTCCTTTTTAGGCACGGTGACCCTTAGTAGTAAAATTTTTTATTCTCTCTCATAGTAATTGTTCAGAATTAAAACATAGTTTCTTTGTAAGAACTTTACAAAGTTCATAAATATCCTAGTTGTATTTACGTAAAACAATGTATTAAGATTTATCAAAATCTAATCGAACAAAGCCTGCCTACCCTAAACTACGGTTTCTTCTGTGGAGTAAGGGAAGTCTTCTGGTGCGTCCTAAGCATAGGGGTACAACGAATACAGGCTGAAAATTTGGTGCATCTTCATCAAGAAACGTTATCAATGTTTAGCCTTTTTTAAGCTTTGTCTTAATCAAGCTAATTTTTCCTGGCTTTGATTTCTGTTATTAGCTTGATTGAAATTGTTTGCAAAAATTCTTTTAAATATATCAGTCTGAGGGAACTGTATATGTCGTTCTCCCAGAGGCATATTGTAATTTTTTAATATTTATTATTATTGAAATTTATATCAGATGAACAACTTTGAGAATATTCTAAATCAAAACCTTAATCCTCCTGGTGCTGAGATTACCTTAATTGACCAACAGTCACTCAATCCGCTCACGGGTCTATTAGATAAGCTTGGGGGAAAAGCAGAAATCGGTTCTCAAACTCTTTTGTTACCAAATAATCTTGAAGATATTGAAGTCACACAAAAGCTTAACGATAATAGTGTAATTCCCTTATCACAACTATACTATGTCCAAAATCAGCAAGATAATTCTAATTTATTAACTTATGAGCAATACCAAGAACAACCACTAGTTGGAGAATTAGATAGTGTCAAACTAGCATCTGTTGCTGACAATAATATTAATGCATTGACCACTTCATCACCTTCTTTAGTTCAAACAATCAGTCAAATTTCTCCAGTTGAGCAATTACCAGGCTATACTTTTGTTGTGCCAGGAAAAACTTCAGAATCTACCACACTCAGTTTTAAATGGACACAACGAGATGCAACTTTTAATAATGAAATTGGTGTATTTGTTATAGATGAATTAGGGCGAGTCAACAGCATTGCACCAGGGGAAACAAATTATGCCCAAGCTGCTCTACAAAGTACAACAAGACAAGTCATATTTTCCAGAGGTCAAAGTGCTGGTACACATAAAGAATTTACTTTTAAAGCAGGCGAACGTCTCGCTTTTTATTTAATTCAAAACAGCACCACAGAGCAATGGCTGGCATCAAATCCACAGAATCAAATAGGCAAAGGGCCTGTAGCATTCTTTTCAATCAGTAATGCCAACCCAGACCAGATTGACCATATTTTGACGCAGACATTGCACAATGGTTCAATGCAATTGAACTGGGAAGATATAACCGGAGGAGGCGATCGCGATTTTAATGATGTAGTCTTTACTATTGCAGAATCGCGGAAAGCTATAACTGTTCCCGGACAAAGAGGACAAAAAGTCGCCACAAAATTTACCTGGACACAACGGGAAGCAGCCTTCAATAATGAATTAGGGTTATTTATTGTTGATGATCCCACAGGCAGAATTAGCAATCTTTTGCCTCAAGACCCAGGATACGCGCAAGCTGCTTTAACTAGTAAATCTCGCCAAGTTATGTTTGCTAGCGGTCAAACTCAAGGATATGCAAAAAATTTAGAACTGCCATCTCAAGCATATATTGGCTTTTATCTCATCCAAAATTCTACAAGTGAGCAGTTTTTAAGCCAGAATCCCCAAAATCAAATTCATCAAGGGCCTTCAGCCTTTTTCTTTTTCCCTAGCGCCAACCCAAATCAATTTGACCATATTATAGAACTATCATCCAATCAGCTGGCGTGGGAGGATCAGACTAACGGAGGCGATCGCGATTTTAATGACCTAGTTTTTCATTATGAATTTGGTTCGCCTGTTAATACCGAACTGCTGTCACCCACCTTAGATTTAGCCTCAGAAAGCGATAGTGGTGTTAGCAACAGTGACAATATTACCAGTGATAATACTCCAACAATTACAGGTAATGCAGAAGTAGGAGCCAAGGTGCAATTGTATAGTGGTTCTGTACTGTTGGGTCAAACCACAGCAGACACCGCAGGTATTTGGCAAATTACTACCAATGAGTTAAATCATGGCACGCAGAATTTCAGCGCGATCGCTACTGATATTGCTGGTAATATTAGTCCTGCATCCTCACCATTAAATATCTTCATCGATACGATTAACCCCATCATCAATCTGACGAACCCGATTGATATTGCTCCCTTACAAAAAGGCGCTAGACTGACAGGTAAAATTGATGGTACAGGTTCAGGAATTGCCTCACTAAGTTATCGATTTGATAATTATCCAGAAATACCTCTAGCGTTTAATGCTGATGGCACATTTGACCAAGAAATTGATTTTACTAATATTCCAAATAGTGGATATAAATTATCAATTATTGCTATTGATATAGCTGGCAACACCACAAACATCCAGTTTAATATCAATGTTGCTAATAGCGATATAGTAGGAAACAGCGCTCCCGAAATTATTAGTCAGCCAGAAACTGATTACATTATTCTGCGTAACAGTAACACCCAAATTCAAGGAATTGCATTAGACACAACTCAAGCGGGTTTAGCAGAAATCCAAGGTCAGGTATTTTTAGACTTTGATCGGAATGGTATCAAAAATCTAGAAGCCGGTTTAGATGGCTTTGTGGTTGAGTTAGTTAACCCAGCTACAGATGAAGTTGTCGGAATGCAAGTTACTCGCAGTGTTGATATCAATAACGATGGGAAGATTAACCCATTTACAGAACAGGGATTATATAAATTTAGCAACCTCCAAGCAGGAAACTATCAAGTTAGACAAGTTACTCAAGATGCTTGGAATTTAACTTCACCAGCATCACCTATATATAGTCTGACATTAAATAATGGTGAAAGCAAAGATGGATTAAACTTTGGTAATGCTCAGAATTATTTCTATCAACTTCAAGCCATAGATGGGGATGGCGATTCTCTTAGCTACAGTTTAATATCTGCACCCCAAGACGCAAAAATTGATGCCAATACTGGTAAATTAATTTGGACACCACCTGCAACAGGAGAATATACGTTCCAAGTGCAAGTTGTAGATGGTAAAGGTGGGGAAGATATTCAAGAATTTAAATTAAATATTATCGACCCCAATCGCTTACCTAGCATCTCTTCTAGTCCTAGTGCTAATGCAACTGTAGAAGAGAATTATACTTACCAAATCGTTGCTGATAATCCTGATTTGGATGGTTTAAACTTCCAATTAAATCAAGCACCCCAGGGAATGACAATTTCTCCTGATGGTTTAATTGAATGGACACCGCAAGCGAATCAAGTAGGCGCACAACAAGTAAAATTATTGGTTAAAGATGACCGGGGTGGTGAAGTTGAGCAGGTATTTACAATTTTGACTCAGGGACAATTAGCTAATCCTCAACCATCAGATAATTATGCACCTGTGATTACCAGTAAGCCCATTATCACAACAACCCGCCAACAGTATACTTATGATGTAGATGCTATTGATGGAGATAGTGATCAGCTGAAATATTCCCTGCTGACTGCACCACAAGGAATGACCATTGACGAAAATACAGGGTTAATTTCCTGGAATACTAACAGTCAAATTGCTGAAGATTACAACATTAATGTACAAGTTGCAGATGGTAAGGGTGGTGTTGATAATCAAACATTTACCCTCACATTATCAAATACCGTTCCGGGGAAAATTAGCGGTATTATTTGGGATGATTTCAATGGGAATGGAATCAGAGATACTAGCTTTGCTCAAGGTGCAAATCCTGATATTGTCTTTGTATTTGATGTTTCTTTAAGTGCAGCTTTTAGTTTCCAGG
This sequence comes from Tolypothrix sp. PCC 7712, assembly GCF_025860405.1. Classification (GTDB taxonomy): domain Bacteria; phylum Cyanobacteriota; class Cyanobacteriia; order Cyanobacteriales; family Nostocaceae; genus Aulosira; species Aulosira diplosiphon. The sequence continues at coordinate 92,947 of NZ_CP063788.1, forward strand.
GTTCGCTGAATGGTAATCAAAGATTTACTACTATTCTCGAAGCAGAAAAAGCAGGTTTAAATGCACTCAATCAACAGCTAATTCGTCAAGGACTTGGGGAAACAGCGAGAGTTAGCATAATTAGTTTTGCTGGAGATGTCAGTTCTATAGATATGAATCCATCTCTTGATGGTACACAGTTAGTAACCAACCCCATTGCTGATAATGACAATAATGGTGTTTTAGATTTTGAACAAGTTATAGAAAGAACTAATACCCGCCTGGGAACTAATTTTGAAGTTGCATTACAAGAAGCTGAAAAAGTTTTCAAAACTATCGGTACTACTCCAGGTAATGGTACTTTAGTGTTTCTATCAGATGGTGAAAATCTTTTAGGGAGTTCCATCACCGACGAAGTTAATAACCTCAAAGCATTGGGAATTAAATTATATGCTTTTGGTGTTGGAGATGGTTCAACATTAAATGACGGAGATGCAGTTGATGATGATTTAGTGACAATTGACCCCAATGCCAAAATTTTTAAAACAACCGATGAATTATTAGGTACTTTTAATGATTTAGGTAGAGGGCAAGATGTGACGGAACCTTTTTTATCAGGAGTAAAAGTATATTTAGACTTAAACAATAATGGACTTTTCGACCCTGATGAACCTAGCCAGACAACCAATAATCAGAGTCAATTCCGCACAAATTCCATCACAGTTGCAGCTACAGATGCTATTTTCTTAGCTGGTCGAGATGATATTACAATTCCGCTTTTAGGTAGTAACGATCCATCCTTCCCACTGCAAAGAAGAAGAACTTTAAGACCAGGCTCAGTACCAGAAACATTTCCCCGATCAATTACCGTTCAACCAAACGAAATATTTAGCTTTACAGCCAGTGGTGAAGTCAATTTCTCTAACGGGTTTAGTCCGTTTAACCCAGATGGTTATAGTTTAAGAAATACTGTGCGTGGGTTAGAGGGAATTACTGCTTACAATGGCAGAATGGGTTCATTAGTTGGTGTATTTTTAGATGATGATAACCCTGTTAATCAAACTCCTCCCACCGAATTAAACTTTCAAAGAATTGGCAGTGAGTTTACATTTTTGACACCAAGTATCGGGCAAGTTTTCTTTATTGGTGATGGTAGAAACGAAGCTAGTCAAATTCAACAATTTGTCGCACCCCAAGGAGCCACACGCCTATTTGTGGGTATAGCTGATGGTAATAGTCTCAGCCCAGGTAATTATGAAGATAATGAAGGTAATTATCAAGTTACAATTCAAAGCGATCGCTTTGCTAACAACACAAATTACAGCTTTAGTAATTTGCTTCCAGATACTTATACAGTCCGTCAAGTTGTACCCAATGGTTATGCACAAACATTTCCTGGAGGTCAAGGAACTCAAAAAGGTGATGGCTATGCAGATGTAGTCTTAGAGTATTTCGCCAACGGTAAAAGTCCTAGCCCATTGCCAGAACCTTACGGTTCCAATAGCGCTCGTCCGCAAGGCACCTCTGTAAATGGTTTTTATACGATTGAACCTGTTAATCCAAATGTAGTTTTAGGTGCCCCTCCTCCCAGTCCCATTACTAGCTTTAATCCACAAGTCAACTGGCTAGCACTTCCAGAAGGCTCATATGTAACGGTTGGATTTACTGATGAAACTATCATTGATGGGCCTGGCAATGACATTTTCATTCGCAGTTTTGACCCAGAAGATTCAGCAGGTGAAAGTGCTGATGTGTTTGTCAGCAGCAATGGTAAAGACTTTCAGTTGCTTGGTCGTGTTAATCAGCTTGGGGTACAAGGACTTGACCTAGCCTCCATTAGCTTTACAGACCCTGTTCAGGCTGTCAGGATTGTTGGGGTTGATAACCTGGGTACTTCTCCTGGTTTTGACTTAGTAAGTGTTGAAGTTTTACCTAATAGTATTGGTTCTGTGCCTGGTTTTTATACAGTTAATTTAGGTGCAGGAGAAATTGCTGAAAATCGTAATTTTGGTAATCAAAATACTACCAAGCCGAACCAATTACCAAACTTTATTACTGCACCAATTACTAATGCCCAAACAGGTAAATTATTCCGCTATGAAGCTACAGCACAAGATCCGGATGGTGATATTCTCACTTACGAATTGCTAGAAAAACCAACAGGTATGGCTATAGACTCCGCAAGGGGTATATTAGTTTGGCAACCTGCTACTGAGCAAATCGGTAATTTTAATGTTGTCTTGCAAGTACAAGATACTAAAGGCGGTTCTGCTACCCAAACTTTTCAAATTAATGTCGATGACGGTGTAGATAGGGTTGTTCCTGTAGTTGAGTTAAGCTTTAGTAGCAATGTTGTGAACATCGGTGAAAGTGTCACCTTCAACATATCTGCTATAGATAATAATACAGTGGAAAATATTGCTCTCACCATCGATGGCAACCCGGTTACGCTCAATAACAGTTCTGCTACTATACAATTCAATCAAGCAGGTGTGTTCTCAGTAGTCGCAACTGCAACTGATAGCGCTGGAAATATAGTTAAAAAGGATTTATCTTTGCGCGTACTTGACCCCAGCGACACCACAGCACCAAATGTAGAAATTATTAGTCCACAAACCAATAAAACTATTACTAACCTTACAGATATTGTTGGTAGTGTGAGTGACGATAATCTCGAATTTTATCGAGTAGATTACGCATCTTTAGATTTAGTTGATATTAATAATCTAGCTGCTGCTGACCCCGACTTTATCACCATTGCTGAAGGTAAAACTAATGTTAATCAAGCGGTAATCGGTCAATTTGACCCCACTATATTATTTAATGGCAACTATGTACTGCGAGTCACAGCCCAAGATTTTAGCGGTAATATCAACTCACAAGGAGTTTTTCTTGGTGTTTCTGGTGACAATAAAGTTGGGAATTTCCGTCTAGAATTAACAGATTTATCTATACCTCTGGCTGGTATTCCCATTCAAGTTAACCGAGTTTATGACACACTCCAAAGTAGTTTTTCTAGTGACTTTGGTTTTGGTTGGAGTTTGGGAGTTAAAGATGCCAAAATTCAAGAATCAGTACCGTTAACAGCAGCAGAAAAACAAGGTGTACCCTCACTATTTGCTGCAAATCCTTTTACTGTAGGGACAAAAGTATATTTAACCAATCCTGAAGGTCGTCGTGTTGGTTTCACCTTTGACCCCGTGGTTTCTGGCGCTAGCTTATTAGGCACATTTTGGAAACCCCGATTTGTCGCTGACCCTGGAGTTTATGACAAATTAGAAGTTGATGATATTAATCTGCAACAAAGGTCAGATGGTAGCTTTGGTTTATTTTTAATTCCTTTTGCTTATAATCCTTCAGAATATAAACTCACTACTAAAGACGGTACAACTTACAAATATGACCAATTTAAAGGTCTGCAAGCAGTTCAAGACCGTAACAACAATACCTTAACTTTTCAAGATAATGGTATCTTCAGTTCTACAGGTGCTTCCATTGAATTTTTACGAGATACCCAAAAAAGAATTACCCAAATCAAAGACCCCACAGGGAAAGTGATTCTTTATGGTTATGATGCTAGGGGGAATTTGATTAGTGTTACTGACCAAGCAGGACTTGTTTCACAACATAAATATTTAACAAATCCCAATTATTTAGAGCAAATTATTGATCCACGAGGTAAAGCAATTATTCGCACCGAATATGATGCAAAAGGTCGGGTGAAAGCTACTAAAGATGCTCTCGGTAATACTATCTCTAGTAATTATGATGTAAGCGCAACTGGTTCCACTATCATCCAACTCGATGCACTGGGTAACACCACAACAACTATACGCGATAGTCGCGGTAACATTACTGCGATTATTAACCCGTTAGGTGCAGTCACTAGGTCAACTTATGATGCAAATAATAACCCAGTTAGTGTGACTGATCCTCGAGGCTTTACCACAACCCGGACATTTGATACTAGAGGAAATGTCACCAGTATTACTGATGCTTTGGGCAATACTAGCAGATTTAATTATGACCAATTTAATACCGTTACATCAGAAACTGATCAATTAGGACGCATAACTCGCTTTGTTTACAACGCTAATGGTAATTTAGTTGAGTTGATTGATGCTACTGGTCAACAAAATCGCTTTGCTTACGACAATATTGGTAGAGTTAGCAGTTTGATTGATGCTAATGGTAATACAACCACCTTTAGCTATGACGGTACAACCTTGGGTAAACCAACTCAAGTAACTTTCCCAGATGGTAGTACCCAACAAATTGCATACAATCAATTTGGTCAGATTAGTCGCTTAATTGACGAAAATGGCAATGCAACCGAGTATTTTACAGATGATATTGGGCGATTAATTGTTAAACGCGATGCTTTGGGTAATGAAACAAAATATATTTACGATGGTCAACTGATTAGCAGTGTGATTGACCCATTAGGCAATGTACTCAAATTTGAATACGACAATACAGGTCGTTTAATTCGGCAAATAGACCCATTTAATGGTGTAGCAGAGTTTGGTTATGATGCTCTTGGTAGACGCATTAGTGAAACTGACCCACTGGGACGCACAACCACTACAAATTACCGTCCCGATGGTTTAATTGCAGATATTATTGACCCTCAAAATCAGAAAACTTCGTTTGAGTATGATTTAGCTGGAAATCAAACTGCGGTAATTGATCCGTTAGGAAATCGAACCAGCTTTATTTATGATGCATTAGGCAGACAAATTCAGAAAATTGACCCATTGAGTAATATAGAAACCTACGCCTACGATGCGGTCAATAATTTAATCCAAATTACAGACCGTAATAATCGCCAGCGTAGCTTTACTTACGATGGAGTTAATCGTCTCATTCAAGAAAATTGGCTCAATAATAGCACCCCAGTTCGGACAATTAATTTCACTTACGATGCTGTAGGTAATTTGGTCAGAGCAACTGATATTGATAGTACATTTAGTTTCAGCTACGATAGGCGCGATAGAGTCACCCAAGTTAGCCAAACTGGTATATCTGGATTAGCACCTGTCAATTTAAATTATGCTTACGATGGGGCGGGGAATAGAACATCTGTCAGTGATAATTTTGGTGTTCGGGTTAATTCCACTTATGATGGGCGTAACTTACTAACCAGCCAAACTTGGCAAGGTACAGGTATTGATCCAGCACGCGTAAATTATTCCTATGATAGTAGAGGCGATCGCACTCAAATTCAGAGCTTCTCTAATTTAGCGGGTACCCAGCTTGTTGGTAGTAGCACTTTCAATTATGATGCACTACAACGGTTAACTGATATAACTCACTCTAATAGTGCAGGTTCTACCTTAGCTAACTACAGCTATAACTACAATTTGGCAAGCTTCTTAAACAGCGAAACCTACAAAGGAGAAACCACTAATTACACTTACGATAAAGCTAACCAGTTAAGTAATGCTGACAGGTCTTTACTTCCTGACAAAAATTATACCTACGATGCCAATGGAAACCCGGCGGATACTGGTTTTACAGTAGGCGAAAATAACCAAATATTATCCGATGGTCAGTTTAACTATACTTACGACAAAGAAGGTAATTTAGCAACCAAAACTAACATTTCTACAGGTACGGTAACTATATATAACTATGATTTCCGCAATCGCTTAGTGGGAGTTATAGACACAGACACAAGTGGAAATACAACCCAATCTGTAGAATTTAAATATGATGCCTTTAACCGCCGCATTGCTAAAACAGTTAACGGTCAAACCACATATTTTGTGAATGATGGTGATAATTTATGGGCAGAATTAAATCCCGTAGGAGAAATTATTAACCGCTATTTACAAGGTGCAAATGTTGATGAATTAATAGCTCGTTATCGTCCAGGTGAAGGTACTTCTTGGTATTTAACTGACAGGTTAGGAACTATCGGAGATATGGTGAATGCGGTGGGTAATTTGGTTAACAGTATTGACTATGATAGTTTTGGGGAAATTCTTAGTCAAACAAATCCCAGTGCAGCAGATAGATTTACCTTCGCAGGTAGAGAATTTGATAGTGAAACTGGTTTATATTACAACCGCGCTCGTTATTATGATGCGAATTTGGGACGATTTATCAGTCAAGATCCAATAGGTTTTGCAGGAGAAGATTTCAACCTATATCGGTATGTCGGGAATGATCCAGTAAATGCAACCGATGCCTTTGGCTTGACTGCTGCTCTGGAATACCAATCCATATTAAGTCAAACTGTAACTGGACGTACCGGTTCAGTCATAGGTTCATTGATTGGTTTCCTTCATGGTTTCAGTGCAACCAATATAGTTTTTATTGGCAATATTCTAGATATAGTCAATGCCGGTGGAGATCCTATTGCAGAATGGGGTACTGCTATTGCTCGTACTCAAGCGAAAATGAAAGAGATTGAAGATAATCTCTCACGGTTTGAAAGTGTAGATAACAAAGAAGGCTTAGCTGAAGGATTTGTCTCTGGAGCTGGTTATGATATTGTCAAGCTAGAGTGGAATATCTTCCCAGATAAACTAGATAGAGTAGCCAAATTCTTCGACCCTGAGTTAAGTAGAAGTGCTGGATTTGAACCCGTTTCAGGAAAGTATGCTCCATATACTAAAAAACCAGTTAATCTCTCAATTAAAGGAGGAGGCTTTAAGCAGGGCTATGGAGCTGGTTTACTTTACTTACAAATAATAGCTGCGCCCAATTAAAACATTAATTCGGGCATTCGCTCACCTTCGATTTCTTTAATGAGAGCGATTTTTTTCGGGGGAGATGGGCATTAATCATCCCAAAGCCCATGAAATTTGGTAGATGCAAGTTCGGTGTAACGAACAGTATGCTGAATATTTTTATGCCCCAAGTAACTCTGAATTGTTCGGGTATCAATGCCTCGATTCGCCAGATAATAACCTGTTCCATACCGCAGCATATGAGCATGAACTCTGAAAGGCAAACCAGCTAATTCACCAGCCCGTTCAACAATGCCAGCGATCGTATCATGTGCCAACGGGCCAAGCCGAGAAGACTGGAAAATATAGGAACTAGCAGGATAATCTCTTTGAAGCTTGCGGAGAGAGCGAATTTCTTCAGAGTAAAGAGGATGAGTGGATGGAGTGCCTTTTTTAACTCGCTTCACGTAAATTGTACCACCGTTCCAGTCTATTTGTTCCCAGCGCAGAGATGCCACCTCTGCCACTCGCAATCCGTGACGGTAGCAAAGCAAAATTATGGTTGAATCTCGGTGAGCGTGGCGACCCTTGGATTTTTTGATAGCTGACCGCATCAACTCAACTTCTTCTGGTAACAAATGCTCCCTAGTCCTGACAAAGGAGTACTTGCGAGAGTTAGGCGATTGACGCTCTGGTTTTTCGGTTTTACCAACTTTCGATGGTTGGACGGTTTGTGCTGCCATGACTCAACCCCCTGAAAACCTTGGGGTGTATAACCCTGTTTTGTCACTCTGGCAGTAGTATAATAAGGTAAAAATGCTAGAACCAAGACACAGAGCATGGTACAGCCCCGTCCAGCCGCACCAACAGTCAAATTTGTGGACGAATATTGCCAGTGGTATAAAAGTCTGTTTCCAGATGTTAGGAGTTTCGAGGCTTTTAAATATCTCCATGTAGGCTGCATTTCTGATCTAAAACGTAAAACATTGCCAGAAATAGCAAAAATCGTAGGATTAGATAACCAGCAAGGGTTGCATCATTTTCTAACTACATCACCTTGGGATATAGAAAAGTTAAGAACCTTAAGGTTAGAGTTAATTTTACAAGTGCTAAAAGGTAGACCAATCATTTTAATTATTGATGAGACAGGGGATAAAAAGAAAGGGAGCAAGACAGATTATGTGAAACGGCAGTATATAGGAAATTTGGGAAAAACAGATAATGGAATTGTGGCAGTGACAGTATATGGTGTTTTCTGTGGGATGACATTTCCATTACTGTTTGAAGTGTATAAACCCAGGGAAAGATTACAGGCAGGAGATAAGTACCGCACTAAACCAGAAATAGCAGCAATACTGATAAAAAAGCTACAATCAATGGGTTTTAAATTCAACTTAGTACTTGCAGATAGCTTATATGGAGAGAGTGGTAAGAATTTCATATCTGTATTAGATGAACTAAACTTGAACTATATAGTAGCGATTCGGTCAAATCATTATGTAGAAATACTTCCACGACAACATATTCAATATTTAAAGTGGCAGAAGTTTCAAAGGGTATTCTCTGACTTGAGTCGGGAAAATCGATTTATTAGAGAAATTATTCCGGGAAAACGTGGAGAACTTAGATATTGGCAAATTACTACAGATCCAGAAAATTTGCCTGATAACACTACTTGGTATGTGATGAGTAAATATCCAGACATTACGCCAAGAGAAGTTGGAAATTTTTACGGTTTAAGAACTTGGGTCGAGTACGGGTTAAAACAAAGTAAGAATGAATTAGGTTGGTCAGATTTTCGCCTGACTCACTACCCAGATATTGAGCGATGGTGGGAAATTATTTGCAGTGCTTATTTAATGGTTAGTCTGCATTCGGAGCAACTGTTTCAGTCTCCATCACAACGAGAGTCAAAATTTGTTTCACATCCTTGGTGGGATAATGGAAATGGCTGGAAGAACATTCTTAACAATCTTCGTTTGATTATTCAACCTTTTACTTTATTTAATCTGATATATCCCTGGTTAACGGTTTTTCCTATTCCTCAATTAGCTTTGGGTTTTTTTAAACTTCAATCTATTATTTATAGCCTCACCAGTTCAATTTTTATATCCCTGATTCACCCTGATTTCTACTTTTCCTCTGCCTAGAGTGACAAAAGAGGGATAAGCTAATTTTACCAACTTTGGAGCATAAGTTGGTAAGCACATAGAAATAAAAAACAGTCCAGTATTTTACGGTGAATCGTCACTTCAATGTTATTTAACTTACTTTTGATACTGAGAACTTAAGCGACTTGGAGAGCGATCGCTACCTTTTTTCTCATTTTAGTATTTCTGTACTATATTTAGATGCGTTCGCCCTGGTATTGGCTCGACACCTCTCTGGGCAGTTACGATGAGCTTTATGGAGATTGCTCTATTTCAATAGTTACTCTAACCAGTAGATTGGTTAAGGTTCTGACTACTTTACTATCTTCTAGATTAAGCAAAATTTTAATTTCAACTACTCTCGTATCATTGTCACTACCGGGTTGGGGATCAAGAATATTATTTTTACCTATCTTTAAACCAATTTGCTCTACTTTTCCTCCAAGTTGTTCAGTTAAACCAGCATATTCACTAACAATTAAAGCTTTTTGACCGATTTTCACTTGGTTAATATCTCCTTCATATATTTCTGCTACAACATACATATTTTTTGTTTGACCCATTTCTATTAAACCTTTTGTACCAATTATCTCTCCAGGAAAGGTATGAATTTTTAAAACTTGCCCCTCTATTGGTGATTTCACTAAACCTAATTCTAAATCAGTTTCAGCCTTAACAATTGCTGCTTTTGCATTTCTTAACTCCGCTTCGGCTATAGCTATATTTACTGGAGGTACTTCCTTAATTTGTTCAAGTTTAAACTTAGCTTGTTGAATTTCGTAATCACCTGTTTTAAGCATTTGTGCTAAGGTTGCCTTAGCTCTTTCTACTTGTTCACGAAAAATTTTAACCCTTAAATTTTTATTATCAAATTCAGAGGTAGTAATAACTCCTTCTTGATAAAGTTTTTCATACCGTTTATATTCGGAAATAGCAAGTTCCAGTTGGGCTTCTAATTCTGTAATATTTGTTTTTTGAGTTTTAATATTACCCTGTAAATTAGCTTTTAATCTTTCAATTGTGGCAATTTGAGCATTAATTTCGCTAATTTGAGAACCAGCTTTTATTTTATCTAAATTAGCTTGATAGATAGCCATTTGAGTTTGTGCTTGTAATAAAACAGCTTTTAAACGATTATAGTTTTCTAGAATAGCAATAATTTGTCCCGACTCTATCCAATCTCCTTCTTTAACTAAGATTTTTTTTACTTGTATTCCTTGAATTGCAGAAGTTGGTGAAACTGTAATTACTCCTCCTTGAGGTTCAATTTTTCCTAACCCACTAATATGAAATATTTTTTGTTTATAATTCGATTCTAAACCAACACTAGGTTTTTTCTCGACCGATATTAATACTTTTTTAAAAATTAAAATAATACTAATACCTAAAATAGATAAAAATGCGACAAGTATGAAGAGCCACTTCTTATGTTGTATCCGCTTCATTGATTTCATAAACTGATAATATTCTCTTTAAAACCAGATTCAGCAGGTAAAAGCGGAAAGGAATAATAAAGTCCAGTACTCTCAGTCCTAGCAGAAAAAGAGACTGATGGTCATGCCGCTTGGGCAATTCCCTTGTCTGGAGAAAGGGTGTCGCTTCATCAAAGTGGTGTTGACGTTGCAAGTGAGCAAATTCAATCTATTATGTGCGATTCATCACTGCCTTGGCATGAGAAATTGTGCGTACTAGTAGCAGATAGCGTCTATAGCCAACGTTCATTTCTGTTTGAGCAGTCCAAACACAAAAATTTGGTGGTGATAGCCAGAGTCCGTAGTAATCGTATTTTCTATCAGTCTCCACCTATAACTGAGTCAAATAAAAAACGTGGTTGCCCCAAAAAATACGGTGAGCGGTTTGATTTGGCTGATACTGAAACTTGGCATCAGCCAGACGAAACAACACAAATTCAACAGACAACTCGTAAAGGTCGTCTTTTAAACGTAACCATACTTGCAAGGCATGAAATGTTGATGAGGGGAACCAAGAAGCAAAAAATGTACCGTCATCCCTTCACGCTTATCAGCGGCAACAAACGCTTGAATTTAAACAGCAGTACGCAAAACGATCTGGTGTTGAAGGGACTATTTCTCAAGCCACAAGAGTGTTTGGATTGCGTCGATGCCGTTATCGAGGCTTTGAAAAAACTAGACTACAGCTGCTGCTATGAATCTGGTTAGGGTTTGGCAGTGGTGGACAGAAGCTAATAACTTTGGTAAGAGTCTTTCTCGCTTCGCCGCTTTAGCCGCATAAATTTGACCTTACAGAATTCGCCAACAAAGTCAGATGCAGTAACGCTACAACAGAGGACTTACGAACATAGTGGCACATCCATAGCAGGAAATAAACCGATTACCATTGGTCAAGGATATAGGACAATTGCCTGGATACCAGAAAAATCAGGTAGTTGGGCATTACCTTTGAGACATGAACGGATCACAAGTAGCGAAAGTCCAATTGGGAAAGCGGTTTGGCAACTTAAACAGGTGTGTAAGCATTTACCCATTAGACCGATTTCAGTTTGGGACAGTGAGTATGGTTGTGCCCCTTTTTTGTTAAAAACTGCCAGCATTCCAGCAGATATACTGGTACGATTTTCCATAGCTTAGTCTAAACTCCAGATATATTTTATTCTTCGGAAATTTCTAGGTTGTCATATTGACATGCCGTAATCGAATAAATTGCCCTAAGAGAAAATTCTTTGTTAGTAAAAAAACTAAAATGAGTTATAAATTCAAATATATTTTTATAGGTGGGTTACATAATAGTGGTGCTAGTTTTTTAGAAAAATTACTAACTCAGCATCCTCAAATATCAGCCTTGTATCAAGATAATTATGGTCAAACTCACAAAAATAAAAAGTACTGGCAAGATATCAAAGTTGGTATTGATATAACTGAAACTGAAGGTCAGCTTGTTCAAAATGTTTATTTACCTGATGAATTTTTTGGTGGTGTTGGCTTCTGGGCTTTTAATCCCCATGCTCATTTAACAGCCTCTTCGTCTCTTGTCACAGAAGAGAATCGCTTACAACTTTTGAAACAATGGGGTCAATATTGGAGTGGTTCAAAACCAATTAAACTAGAAAGGTCTGCATCAAACATACTCAGAAGCAGATTTATAAACGCAATGCTTCCCCAAAGTTATCAAATTTTTATATTAAGACATCCTATTGCTAATGCCTATGCCACTGATAAAATATTAGACGATACAGAAATTGAAATTGAAAATTTAATTCGTCATTGGATTTATGCTCATCAAGTTTGGCAAAATGATTGTCAATATATTTCCAATTATAAAATTATTTATTGGGAAGAATTACTGCAAAATCCTCAAATCATTTTAAATGAAATTTGTCAAGACTTAGAGTTAGATTCTCATTCTATAGATTTTCAATACTATAATTTACCAATTAATAAGCAAGAATGGGAAAATTGGGAATTAGAAAATGAAGAAATTAAAAAAGCTATTTTAAAATGGGAAAATTTAATTCGGCGTTTTAATTATTCTTTGTATTCAAAAGAACCTTTAAATTTAAAATCTCACTCAGTCAAAGTAACCCTAGCACATAATAATGAATCTTTAAACCTCATTCCAAGTTTTATTAAAAAGCAAAATTATATCTGTTCACAGTTAAACAAAGGAAAAATTCCTAAAAACTTATTATTTATATCCTTTGGTACTAGAGGAGATATTCAACCTTGTATTGCTTTAGGACTAGGTTTTCAGAAATCAGGATACAATGTGTGGATTTGTTCTACAGAAGAACACCGAACTTTAGTAGAATCCAATCACCTTAGTTTTGTTAGTCTAGGCGTAGACCATACTTCAATTGTATGGGAAATGAACCAGGTTGAAGAACCAGAATTATCTGGTGATAGTATTTATAAGTTCTATCAAGATATTGAAAAAATAATTAATACACTAATAAATTGCTGTCAAATTAATTCCATTGACTGTTTAATGATTGGGATTGGTTTTTTACTGTATAATTTTGTTTCTGATTATTTAAAAATACCATATATTCAATTAAAATGGTGGCCGTTTTCTATCAAACAAAATACTCAATGTAGTCCTTTTGAAGGATATATAAAATATTATGCCAATGTTTGTTATGTACATAGTAATTGGAAATGCTATCAAATAATACAAGAGGTTTATAATAAATTATCCATTCCTCTTAAAGCTACTGATAACCTTAGTTTTAATCAACAAAAACAAACTCTTGTTTTGAATGGTTATACACCCCTGTTTCCTACTCAAGAGTTACCTGGTTTAAAATCGCATACAACAGGCTTCTGGCTATTGAAGCCTTCAAAGAGTTTATTTATTCCTGAAGAATTAGAGAACTATCTCAATGCAGGTTCACCCCCAATTTGTTTAAATTTTGGCAGCATGGATGTTTATAGCCAAAAAACATGGATAGAACCACTATTAAATGCAATTAGAGCTACTGGAAGGCGATGTATTTCTATTGGAAAATATGTCCCAAAAACAGTGAAAGAGCGGACATATTGGGTTGATTATGTTCCCCATACACTCTTATTTTCTAAGTGTTGTTATGTTATTCATCATGGAGGGTCAGGAACTACTGCCCAATGTTTACTTTCTGGTGTTCCTTCAGTAGTTATTCCAGTAATTTTATGGGCTGACCAAGGTATGTGGGGTAAATGGATAGACCAAGAAAAAGCAGGTATTTATTTGGGTAGCTTAAAAAACTATTCTGCAAATGAGCTAAATCAAAAATTTACTAATATTTTGAATGAAATTGAATCACCAATCTATCGACAAAATGCAGAACGATTAGGGATGCAGTTAGAAAAAGAAGATGGTGTTAACCAAGCAATTAACATATTTGAGAATTATTTTAAAGATTTATCATCGATTCAATATTTAAGTATTGAAATGATGAAAAAAATTGAAAATTTACAGTGTTCTCACAGAAGAAAACTAGAATTATCTATTTTTGTTTTATTATACGAATCTGAAACCTTACCAAAACAAACTCTTCAGAATCGTCAACAGATGGTCAATGAGATTTTAGAAACTACTAAAAAATATTGTATTTATCAAGAAGAATGGCCAGCTAAGAACAAAAAATTAGATGTACAAAAACACGACTTACCCCATATCAGTTCAAAAGCAGAATTTTGGTCTTTTTATATTCATTTGGTTTCTCAAAAAAATAATAAAAAATTTGTAATTACAACTACTTTATTTCAGATTTTAGTAAGGAATATTCAGCTACATCATATTCATTGTTCTTTTTTAGATGTTCCAAATCAGCAATACCACACTTTTTCTAAAGGAGATTCTCAAGGTTTAAAAGTAATTGCTGAATATCTACAACCACGCTATAAGAGTGACTATATGCAACGGGCTTTACAGGAAATATTGAAAAAAGGAGAATATCCATTACCAGATCAAAAATGTAAGTCTATACCTCAAATAAACCAGGAATTAATGGATTATTCTATAGATGAAATCAATATATATAAAGATGAATTAAATAACTATCATGTTGATGGTAAATTTGAAAATTATAGTTTTAATTTGCAACTTCAGCCTATAAAAGAACCTATTTTTAATGGCAAATATGGAGTTATTCATAATCTGCAAATGTTTTATTATTCCCTTCCGCGTTTGCAAGCAACAGGAACAGTACAAATAGGTCAGGAAGTTTATTCTGTAGAAGGTTTAGGTTGGTATGATCGTAAATTTGGTGGTGTTCAAGAAAATTCAAGATTTAAAGAACATAAATACCAGTGGGTTTGGATTGCTATTCAGTTAGAAAATAATGCCGAAATTGTTTATAATCCTAATTTAATTGATTTTCAAAATAGTCAAGACAACTCAGAACTAAATATACTTTTTGTTTCTCCTGAAGGAGAAACAAAATATTATCAAGGTAATTTAAGAACTACAGAATTTTGGACAAGTTCACAGACTTTTATTGAATATGGTATTTCTTGGGTCTTATCTATTGAATCACTTAAGATCAAACTATACTTAAAAGCAGAAATACCTAATCAAGAAATTATTTCTATTATTGCTCAACCTGCTTATTGGAAAGGAAGTGTTCAAATAGAAGGCACTTATGAAAACCACCATATCAAAGGAATCGGTTTTGTTGAACAAGTCGGCTTCGGGTGTCAATATTCTAATTATAAAAACTATTTGCGAGCAGTTAGTAAAAAAGCATTAAATGCCGTAGATAGATGTTATCCTCTTAATCCAAGTTTTGAAGATATCCGTCGCTTAATTGCTGATGAAGGTTTTGAATTATTTCTAGAAGGAGTATCCCAAAAAAGTTTTATCGAGAACTTGATTCAACCTGTTCGGACAATGACAGATCGTGGTGGAAAAGCTTGGCGCTCTTTAGGTTTGCTTTTGTGTATTGCCGCAGTGGGGGGTGATCCTCACAAATTTGAAGATTTTCTAGCCTTTCCCGAACTCATTCATACGGGTAGCCTTATTGTGGATGATGTAGAAGATAACTCCTCAATGCGTCGTGGAGGAGAAACCTGCCACTCGATCTATGGTATTCCTACAGCTATTAATGCAGGTACAGCAGCTTATTTTGCTCCAGAAACTTTACTTAAACGATCATCTATTTCTGACAAAACTCTCTTAGAAATTTATCAACTTTATTTTTTGTTTTTAAGAGGTGGTCATGTGGGACAAGGTTTAGATATTCAAGGTTTACAAGCTCTTGTAACCGAATGTTTAGCTACAGGATATTTTCAAAAAGTTTGGCATTCTATGTTAGCTATTCATCGCCTTAAAAGTGGACTTCCTGCCAGTATTGCTGCTCGTATAGGTGTTTTACTTGGCGAAGGAACCTCTAAACAAAAAGAGATTTTAGGAGAATATTTTTTAGCGATCGGAGTTGCTTTTCAAATTATGGATGATGTAATTAATTTACGGGGGTTTTGCTCAGGTTTAAAAACTAAAGGAGAGGATTTAATTGAGGGAAAAATTACTGCTCCTGTAATACAAGGATTTTTAACTCTTAATCCCCAAAAAATACTAAAATTATGGCAAGGGCTTGAAAAGGGAGCATCTGCTGAGGATTTACCCATGTTAATTGAGTTATTAGAGGAATGTGGAGCTATGGATAATTGTATTAATTATGCTAAGAATTTAGTGGAAAATGCCTGGCTAAAAGTCGATCAAATTATTCCTGAAAGTTATGCTAAATTGCAATTAAGGATGTTTGGCTGGTTTGTAGTCGAAATAAGAGATTATTAAATTTTTGGCTCTTCATTACCTATTATGCAAAATTATTAGCAGAAGTCATTAAATTATCTTAAAAAATATATTAAAAATTGACTGAAAGCCTTATAAGTATTGACATATAAACAATATATATTGTTAACTATAAAAACAATTTACCGTATTTTTAGATAAAGTTAAAGTTATGAAGGGCAAAAGAGATATTAAAATTCTCACAGAACCAGGGTAAGCGCATATAATTTTGTAGCTTAAAATACAGAATATTTGACCAAAAGATGCAGAAAGAATCAAATTTGAGTAAGTAGTACGCTAAAAAGTAAAGCGTCTATTTTACATCAGGGTCAGTATTATGGCATCGGGTTTCAACTCTTCTAATCATCCTCCTGCTCCCAAGTCAAAGGCTTTAAGTGTAGCGAATGCCAACGCTTTAACATCGAAGATTTCATCAATGTTTAGTGAAATAGAAGACCCCCGTGCAGAAAGAAATCGTGTGCATTTATTAACTGATATTTTAATCATCGCCATACTATCAGTAATTGCAGGAGCCAAGGGCTGGGAAGATATGGAAAATTATGGTTTAAGTAAATACGAGTGGTTGTCACAGTTTTTAAAGTTGCCAGAAGGTATCCCTTGTGCGGATACGTTTCGCCGAGTTTTTGAGCGTATAAATGCATTGGTATTTGAGCAATGTTTTAGGCGTTGGGTTGAATCAATAGTTGAGAACACGGGAGCGCAAGTAATCCCAATTGATGGTAAAACCCTCAAAGGCTCCTACGACAGAGCGCTGGGAAAAAAAAACACCTTTACATATGGTTAGCGCATAGCCATGCTCCACAAAATCTGTCACTGTTGCGTCGAATTGCGCTTAACGCTTTGAATTTGGAGCAATCGTTCCAGCGAAGTAATCGTCAAAAATCAAATCGATCTGCTATGGATAACAATTATATGTTGACGATTTTAGCTGCCAGTCTTACTCATCATGATCATGCTTTAAAAACCTCTTGTCAATAGGGTTTGAAATGCGCTTACCCTGCGAAAGAATGCTCTCCTGAAGAAATAAAAGCAGAGATTTTAGCACAAATAAAAGAATTTATTGCTAAAGCTTATAGTCAAGTTTTCCAAGATTATGAAAAAATCATGAATGAAATTACTTTAGCATGGTTACAATTAACTAAAAATAAATTTCGTTTGGTAGGTATATTAAGTGGAATATCAATTTTGGTGGCAACAGTATTAACTAATCTGGGGTTGCAAGATGCTCTTTATGAGAGTAATACTAGAATACATCAAAATTTTAAAGGAGAGTTGGTTCTCATTCATAAAAAAACTAACGTTTTACATGAATCTTTACCTTTTTCTACAACTTATTTATATAGATTAGAAGGATTAGCAGAAGTAACTAATATTAGTTCTTTATATTTAAACTTTTCAAGACTACAAATACCAAATATTACCAACGAAACTTTTGTTTTAGTATTTGGAGTCAATATTAATAATTCTCCTTTTAAGGTTGAAAATCTTAATGAAAAACTTGATAAAGCAAAAATTCCTAACGTGGTATTAATTGATAGAAATTCGCGTCCTGAATATAGTATTTTAATTAAGGAATATGATTCAGGAATAATTCCTATAATTAAACTGGATGGAAAAAAGGTAAGAATTGAAGATGTAGTACAATTTAATACAGCTTCTTTTGTTTCCGATGTTTCTTTTATTACTAGCAGTTTTAATTTTATAGAAATCTTTCCTTATCTCAACCCTAATAATATTAATATCGGCGTGATTCAACTTAAACAAAATGTTAATCCAAAAAGTTTTATAAAAAAACTTGAAGATAAGAAATATTTACCTGTAAACCTCAAACTTTTAACGCGTCAAGAATTTATAGACTCAGAAAAGCAATATTGGGCAATTAGATCTCCAATTGGCTTTGTATTCAGTTTAGTTGTATTTATGACAGTTATAGTACAGGTTATAGTAGTGTATCAAATTATGTCTACTGAAATAGCTTCTCATCTTCCAGAATATGCTTTATTAAAAGCCAGAGGTTATACAAACAGTTACTTTGTAATAGTCATATTACAAGAATCTATATTTTTAGCGATTTTAGCTTATCTTCAGGGCTTAATAATTTCTCTATTTATATATGAGCTTGCCAAAGATGCTACATCTTTACCCATAACAATGGATTTTAGAAGAGCTATCATCGTGTTATTATTAACGATGGGAGTATGTTTAGCAGCAAGTTTAATTGCCACAAATAAATTAAAAGAAGCTGATCCTATCAATCTACTTTAAACTTTTTATTCTCTTTGCAGATAAATAATATTTTGGTCACAAAAATGTTGAATTCAACAATAGTAAATATAAGAAATCTCAATTATTACTATGAAACCAAAAGAAGTAAAATTCAAGTTTTATTTGATATTAATCTTGAAATAAAAACTGGAGAATTTGTGTTCCTTACTGGTCCTTCTGGTTCAGGTAAGAGTACATTGTTGAGTTTAATCGGCGGTTTACGTTCTGTACAAGAAGGAAGTATTGAAGTTTTTGGATATGAATTGAAAAAAATGAATCAACGACAAGGAAAAAAAGTTAGACGATTGATTGGCTATATTTTTCAAGCTAGTAATCTTGTTAATTGTTTAACTGTTCAACAAAATTTGCAAATGTCTTTGAAGCTTAATCCCATTAAATATAGCAGAAAAGAAATGATTGAACTATCAAATACTACTTTAGAAATGGTAGGTTTAGACCATAGAATTAATTATTACCCCGATGATTTATCAGGTGGCGAAAAACAAAGAGCCGCTATTGCCTGTGCTTTAGTAAATAAACCTAAATTAATCCTTGCGGATGAACCTACAGCAGCTTTAGATGGTAAATCTGCCCAAAATATTATTAACTTAATGCATCATTTGGTGAAACAAGAAGAAACTTCTATTTTAATGATTACCCATGACAATAGGTTTTTGAATATTGCTGATCATATTATTCATATTCAAGATGGTAAAAGCTTCTTCAAAAGCCAAATTTAAATAGTGTTCAATTTGTAAAGGAGTAGTCAGTAGCTCTGCTAAAAATTCAATCGCCTCATCAGTAGCCAAATCAGATGGTTGATATTCATCATCAGTAAACCAAAAAGTTTTTCTCGAAAGAGCGATCGTTAAAATACTTATATTTTTTGATACTTATTGATACACAATTCTCTGTGGTGTGGGTTCGCGCATAAGATGTGTGGGTTCGCGCATAAGATGAAATTTAAACTACGAATTTATAACCCTGTTTTGTCACTCTGGCAGTAGTATAATAAGGTAAAAATGCTAGAACCAAGACACAGAGCATGGTACAGCCCCGTCCAGCCGCACCAACAGTCAAATTTGTGGACGAATATTGCCAGTGGTATAAAAGTCTGTTTCCAGATGTTAGGAGTTTCGAGGCTTTTAAATATCTCCATGTAGGCTGCATTTCTGATCTAAAACGTAAAACATTGCCAGAAATAGCAAAAATCGTAGGATTAGATAACCAGCAAGGGTTGCATCATTTTCTAACTACATCACCTTGGGATATAGAAAAGTTAAGAACCTTAAGGTTAGAGTTAATTTTACAAGTGCTAAAAGGTAGACCAATCATTTTAATTATTGATGAGACAGGGGATAAAAAGAAAGGGAGCAAGACAGATTATGTGAAACGGCAGTATATAGGAAATTTGGGAAAAACAGATAATGGAATTGTGGCAGTGACAGTATATGGTGTTTTCTGTGGGATGACATTTCCATTACTGTTTGAAGTGTATAAACCCAGGGAAAGATTACAGGCAGGAGATAAGTACCGCACTAAACCAGAAATAGCAGCAATACTGATAAAAAAGCTACAATCAATGGGTTTTAAATTCAACTTAGTACTTGCAGATAGCTTATATGGAGAGAGTGGTAAGAATTTCATATCTGTATTAGATGAACTAAACTTGAACTATATAGTAGCGATTCGGTCAAATCATTATGTAGAAATACTTCCACGACAACATATTCAATATTTAAAGTGGCAGAAGTTTCAAAGGGTATTCTCTGACTTGAGTCGGGAAAATCGATTTATTAGAGAAATTATTCCGGGAAAACGTGGAGAACTTAGATATTGGCAAATTACTACAGATCCAGAAAATTTGCCTGATAACACTACTTGGTATGTGATGAGTAAATATCCAGACATTACGCCAAGAGAAGTTGGAAATTTTTACGGTTTAAGAACTTGGGTCGAGTACGGGTTAAAACAAAGTAAGAATGAATTAGGTTGGTCAGATTTTCGCCTGACTCACTACCCAGATATTGAGCGATGGTGGGAAATTATTTGCAGTGCTTATTTAATGGTTAGTCTGCATTCGGAGCAACTGTTTCAGTCTCCATCACAACGAGAGTCAAAATTTGTTTCACATCCTTGGTGGGATAATGGAAATGGCTGGAAGAACATTCTTAACAATCTTCGTTTGATTATTCAACCTTTTACTTTATTTAATCTGATATATCCCTGGTTAACGGTTTTTCCTATTCCTCAATTAGCTTTGGGTTTTTTTAAACTTCAATCTATTATTTATAGCCTCACCAGTTCAATTTTTATATCCCTGATTCACCCTGATTTCTACTTTTCCTCTGCCTAGAGTGACAAAAGAGGGATAAGGATTCCAGCCTCTCTAATTCGCGCATAACCCTGTTTTGTCACTCTCGCGGTAGTATAAGAATGTATAAACGCTAGAACAAAGACACAGAGCATGGTACAGCCTCGTCCAGCCGCACCAACAGTGAAATTTGTGGACGAATATTGTCAGTGGTATAAAAGCCTGTTTTCAGATGTTAGAAGCTTCGAGGCTTTTAAGTACCTACATGTAGGATGTATTTCGGAATTAAAACGTAAAACTTTACCAGAAATAGCGAAAATTGTAGGATTAGATAACCATCAAGGACTACATCATTTTTTAACTTCATCTCCTTGGCAAGTAGAACAGTTCAGAATCTTGCGGTTAGAACTAATTTTACAGATGCTTCAAGGTAAACCAATCATTTTAATTATTGATGAAACAGGAGATAAAAAGAAAGGGAACAAGACAGATTATGTCAAAAGGCAGTACATAGGAAACTTGGGAAAAACTGAGAATGGAATTGTAGTAGTAACAGTGTATGGTGTTTTCTGTGGAATGACATTTCCATTGCTATTTGAAGTTTATAAACCTCGAGAAAGATTAAAGGCAGGGGATAAATATCGTACTAAGCCAGAAATAGCAGCCATTTTAATGAGAAAGCTACAGTTGATGGGCTTTAAATTCAACTTAGTATTGGCAGACAGCTTATATGGAGAAAGTGAGACAAATTTCATCTCCGTATTAGATGAACTGAACTTGAAATATATAGTTGCAATTAGGTCAAATCATTATGTAGAGCTACTTCCACGACAAAGAATTCAATACCTAAAATGGCATAGATTTAAACGAGTATTCTCAAATCTCAACAGCGAGAATCGCTTTATTAGAGAAATAATCCCAGGAAAACGTGGACGACTTAGATATTGGCAAATTACAACAGATGCAGAAGAATTGCCTGAGAGTTCTACTTGGTATGTGATGAGTAAATATCCAGACATTACGCCAAGAGATGTTGGCAATTTTTATGGGTTAAGAACTTGGGTTGAGTATGGATTAAAACAAAGTAAGAATGAACTAGGTTGGGCAGATTATCGTTTGACTCATTATCCTGATATCGAAAAATGGTGGGAGATTGTTTGCAGTGCTTACCTCATGGTTAGCTTGCACTCAGAACAAATATTTCAGATGCCAATACAATCCAACTTCAAGTTTGCTTCACACCCCTGGTGGGATGATGGAAAAGGTTGGAAGAATATACTTAACAATCTCCGGTTGATTATTCAACCTTTTACCTTATTTAATTTAATCTCCCCCTGGTTAACAGTTTTTCCTATTCCTCAATTATCTTTGGGGTTTTCTAAGCTCCAATCTATTGTTTATAGGCTTACCTCTCCAATTTTTATATTCCTTGGTCACCCAGATTTCTACTTTTCCTCTGCCTAGAGTGACAAAACAGGGATAAAGTGAAATCGACTGTGTGATTTGAACGATATTTTTGCCAAAGGGTCACGAAATGCTTCAAAACTCATTAGGACAAGATATACTTCATAATTTAGTTGTGAGTTGTAAGAATGATAATCGTATAGTTGGGGGGAGACAGGGTTGAGCAAAGCTCAACCCTGTCTCATTAATAAAGAGAATGGGAAGAAGCTGCCGTCGGCAGCTTCTTCCCCCACCCAATGATTATCATTATTATGTTGTTGACGGCGATTCATGCCCAACAGTGTCTCGCTTGGGTTTGCGTTGTCCAACCCGTGTGCCTGACTTTTTCTGGGGACTCTTATCTGTTTGCTGTTGCGTGTCCTGGGTTATCGCCTGAAGGTCAGTACTAGGATTACTAAGTGGCGTTTCAGTAATTTCAAGCGTTTGAGTAGATGTAGTTTTCTTACGAGTCTGCTTTTTCTTCAAGGCTGGCTCTACGGGGATCTCGTTTGCTGTTGTGGTCGTAAATTCTTGTGGTGCAGGTACGTTTGGCTTTTTCCGAGTCGATGTAGTTTTAGGTGGTGACTCTGTTTTCGATGAAGTGATTTCACTACCGACCAACGGAGTTTCAGGAGGGACTGCACTAGTCGGTACATCCGTTGAACCCATTCCTATTTGTAGCAAATGCCATAAGTGTTCGCGGCGGCTCTCCATATAGCTCAGTTTTTCTTCGCCTTCAGTCGCTTCTATTGCCATACGTTCGCACTGCGCTAGCGTTAGGGTATGTTCGTGTAATTGTTTTAAAGTTAAAGCTTTATTTCCATCATCTAATGCCGCCGCCACAGTTCTGATGAGCCAGTCTTTTAGGACTCCAAGACAGCCAATAGAATGTTCATAGAAGTAAAGCCAATGCTGCATTAATTCAGGAATATTAGTATCAAGAGGTACTTGCTTGAGGAGTGCCAATAACGCTGCTTGAAAATCCAAACGGTCTTGTTCATTTTGGTACAAATAGCGCGGAAAGTGGATATCCAGACCGCGCCGGGATGCTTGACCACTTAAATTGCGGAAATTTAACAGTTCGTAAGTACCAATCAGGATGTGTAAAACACCCGTAACATTCGTCATGGATTTAATCCAATCCAACTGGTCTAAAAGCTTGCCAGCATTACTTCCAGTCCCAATCTTCATTAAATGTTGCGCTTCATCCAGGATAACCGCACGTACACCACGTTTGGTTATCGCTTCTTCTAATGCGTGGCGCAGTTCTGGAGAATCATTAAACTGGGAAGTTTTGCTAGTACGTCCACGCCCTTTTTTCTCCCATGCCTCCGACGTATCAATGTCTACAATGCTACGACGCTCGTAGAATGGCTCATTCAAAAGCTTCAGCGCAGTCCGGTAATAGTCAGTTCGATTAAACACCCCACTGTCAGGTGGACGTGTCTCTATCAGTAACAGAGGTAATTGAGGTACATAACCGTTGCGGTAGCTTGAGTCATTTGATACATAATCCTCAGTTTGAGGCGCATTTAAACGTCGGGCAATTTGCCGTATCATCGTCGTCTTGCCCACACCGCTTGGCCCATACACCAACACATGAGCAAATCCGGCAGGTTCTCGAATCGCACGCATGAGCAGCATATCTACCCGTGCTAACTGTGGATGTAAAACTGCATACTCCTTAAATTGAGTAAGTAAGTTTATGTCATCGCTCCTGTTCCTGTTTAAATCCATCTATTTGTATTCCGCTAATATTGGCAGTGAACTTAGATCCAACGGTTCAACGTTTCGAGATGGTACGTGCTGCGATGCAACATCTTCACTCTGTTGTGCCAATACAGCAAATGTTGAATGAACTTGGTTTACTGATGGAACAGAAGAATTACTAGACGTTAAATTGTCTAGTAAGCGTTTACTTTCCAAATCACGCAATCTTTGCAGCAACAAGGCTTCATGTTCTTGGACATTGGCAATGAAGTCAGCTAAATGTTTGGCATTCAAATTCGTCGCCGTGGCGCTACGTTTGTTCAATTGCCTAATTTCTTGTGCCGCTAACAACACTTCTTTTTCAGTGCGTCCCACGAAAGTACTGTAATACTGAGAGATACATCTCACCCAGCGCCCATCAACATAGGCGTAAGCAACTCCCATATCAAAAGGATCGTAGCGTACTGGTACTAATGTTTTTTCTACATTGGGATTGCGGAAAGCATCACTCCAATAGTAGAGATAATTGACTTTAATCCCTTGTCCCGGCTGAACTTTCGCCTGACCTTTGGGCGTGGAAGGACGTGTTGCCATGAGGAACTCTTCGTTATAAGCAATACTTCGGTGTAAGCGTTCTCCGGCGATTGACAACCCTTCGGTATAAACAACGCCTGGAGACGCACCTAATGAGTCATGATAATTTGAGTCGTAAATCGAGTAAGCCCACTGGGTCAGGTAAGTATATAAATCTCCCAAATTCCAAACAGCTAACTGTTTTGGGTCAACAGTTTTGGTGAGTTGACGCGGCTGTTTACTTGCTTGAGTATTACCTAATAGGTTATAGATAAACTCAGTATTTGTCGTCCCAAATAATCGTTCAATTACCGACCCAAAGCGGGGTTTACCACCAGGTCGTGTTTTCTTGGTGCAGTGGTAGCGTGCTAGCAAGGTGTCAAAGTATATACTGTGGAATTCTTTGCCACCATCTACAACTAATGTTGAGGGAAAACGACCTTGGCGCTGGACTAAAATACGTAGCCCCATCATGCAAGACCTGTAAGAAGGTGCATCAAAAGTCAGATAAACTGCCAATATTCGCCGAGAATAAGCATCGGTCAGTAATGTTAGCCAAGGTCGTCCCAGTAACCGACCTGTAGCTTGTGAGCGTAATTCAATATCGAGTTCGGTATGGTCGATATGGACTATCTCCAGTGGACGGTTTCCGTGAGGACGTGTATTTAAAGCTAGTTCCCAGACAAAAGGCTCTGTTGCGTATGCGGCTTTTGCTCCCTGACGCTTTAATGTCTGCTCATGGGTTGGGCGTTTTTTTAAACGCTGGTAGAAGGTGCGGTTACTAAGGGGTTGTATATTTAATGCTGTACAGGCTCTGACATACGCCCGATATACTGAAGCGCCTGTCGCTTGTCTTGGTGTTTCAAAATGCTCCTTAATAAATTTATCTAATAATTCACTTGAATCTGTTGGCGATTTTGGTTGACGATTCCCTTGCTGATGTGTGCGTGGTAGCAACCCGACATAACCGCAACCTAAACTTGCTTCTGCTTCACGGAACTGTTGTACCCATCTACGCAAGGTACGTGGGTTGATGTCTTGATAGATATCTGTATGGCGTTGGAAATATGCTTGTACTATATTAAATTTTCGATTCGCTTCTTTTAAGTGAGATGGAGAAGCGGCCTCCATTAAAGTCCGTACAGTTTCATTTCTTGTTACATCTGTAACTCCGTTGTGGATTTTAATGGTGCCACTGTCGAATAACTGGAGAAAAAATGCTGTGGGCAACTGTATTGGGAAGCCTGACTCTGGTAATAGCGTGGTTGTGGTCTCGCCATAGTTAACTAAAGTCCATAGCGCCGAATCCCACTCAAGGGCTGTGTTAGGTAGCAGTGTTGTGGGACTACTGGGAGTATTCTTTGTAGTTACTCCTACAACAGATGCGTGTGTATAAGCGTCATGATTTTGTTGACTTACCCATAATCGTGTCCTGTAATGTTCAACTAAGGGGACAGCAGACAAATCCACGTACAAAAGCTCAGTTGCAATCATGATGTATATGTCATTGGCACATACATCATTTAATTCTTGTAGCAATGCCGCAATCGTTATTCCTGGATTTGCTTCCAGGTAAGCCAGAACTGTCGAGTGTACATCTGTTGTCAAATTTGATTTAAATCCCAGGTAATCTGACAAAAACATCAAGTTCTGGGTAAAGACGGGATTCAATTCGGCATCAGTACGAACGCAGTATTTTAGACCAAATTGTGATGCGTGTGCTTCTCCTGGTGGGCAACGCCAATGACCGGATGCTGTTTTTTGATAACGCCCAGGATATTTTTGTGCTAAGAACTCTAGTTCCTTAACTGTTTTCCACTCTTCCCAGCAAGCACCATCATGACGTAATACAAAAAAGTCAGGGGTATGATAGTGACCTATATTACGCCCTGCTTGATTTTTATACTGGATTTTGAATGGTGGGGGCTGGTCGTAGAACTCTAAAACTTTGGGGTCGTGTTCCATCAAGTAAATCGCCCACAATTCCACTGTATGGCTCTCGAATTGAATTGTGACCCCCATTTTAGAACTAGGGTACACGCCACAAACGTTCTTGGTTCGTCCTTGTACCCGACGTGAGGGTGGGGATTTCCTGATTTGTGTAATCAAATCAATGGTGTTGGTTGCTAGTTGCTGTTGCCTACACCAATCTTCAAACTCGAATTCGTTCATTTGAGCTTCACCTCCGGGAGCGTGACCTATGTGATACAAGGACGGCTTTGTTGCTTCACTACAGTCTCCTAAAAATACTTATCAACGCGAATTGAATCATATTTTAGTCAGTTTGAACCATATTTTGTCATCTAAGTTGTACATAGGAGTGATTTTTAGAGAATTATTCGGGAGAAGTTTTTTCTTTTTCGTTATGACAACTCTAGGATTTATTATGATTCACAATTAGGACACGCGGCCATAATTTTATGCAAACTTTTATGTGATGTTTAGGCTGTAACCCTTGAAATGTCGTTAATTTTTGGTCAGGGTATGATTCACAATTTGGTCATCCAGGGGGTAAAAGCACAGACTGTAAGGTAAGGGTTTAAGCTATCTAGCCAATTCGCGCATAAAGTGAAATTTTACATTTAAACAGGGTAATTCCTAGTGTTTATAGCAATATAAGTGGCAATTTATACTTTAATTTTCGATGTTATGTGGGAAAACTGCTTGATTATGGCAAGAAGTGGGCGATCGCTCGAATGCTAGAGAGTAAGCTCATCGCACTTTAAAAATACGCTTTTAAAAGCATTTGGGCTGTCGTTAAATCAAAGTCGGAAAATTTCAATTTATCTGCGAATTCGCTACCTGTCTCAAACCGTCACGCCACAAGCAATTTCACTTTATGCGCGAATCTCGTTGTCTCAAACCCCTATAACTTCGTTGTTCACATTTCATCTTATCTGCGAACCCACATAAAATGCAGCATTATTTAGGTCATTTTCAAAAATACAGCATTTTCCGATCGCACCTGCGGAATGTGGGTTTTAATTTCTTTGTGACGCTTGCTCGCGCAATTCAACAGTGATTGTAACTGTTCCTAACTAATCACTAAAATTTGTTTTGTCCGGTGGGGATATTTCTGGATATAATCAAAAACCATAAGTAATATCGAAAAATGATAGACGCGCAATTTAATGTTTTACCATTTTTCTTTTCCTAAGTTAATATTTCGGACAAGTCTATTAAACCTTGGCGTTCTAAATAGTACAGCACTTGGTTAACACATTCTTCAACTGTAAAATTATCAGTTTGACAGATAATATCTGCATTAATTGGTGCTTCGTAGGGGTCAGAAATGCCAGTAAAATGCTTGATTTCCCCCGCCCTGGCTTTGACGTAAAGCCCTTTGATATCACGGGATTCACAAACTGCTAGTGGTGCTTGGACATAAATTTCGATAAAGTTGGTAGTCGTCTGTTTTAGTTCGGAGCGAACTTCACGATAGGGGCTGATAGCAGCAACGATCGCAATTATGCCATTACGACTAAGTAAGTTAGCCACAAAGCCAATCCGACGCACATTTATATCTCGGTCTTGTTTGCTAAAGCCTAACCCTTGTGAAAGATGGATGCGAACGATATCACCATCTAGCAACTCTACTAAGTAATTTCGTTTTTGTAGTTCTTGGGCTACACCGTGAGCAATAGTTGTTTTCCCCGCACCACTTAACCCTGTAAGCCAGAGAATTGCACCTTGTTGTTTCATGTTTAATTTAATACATGCTAATACTAGTATAATGAATGAGATCAAGCGCTCGCACTTGAAGTTGTCTCAAAGGGCGATCACCCCATTTGCAATTAAACAATTGCTAAGGAGCATCAAATTATATAGTGACGTAGCAATTGCCACTATGGAAACAATTCAATCAGTATTTCATTTACCAGGGTGGCAAACAGAAGGGTTTTTGGAATGCTCATGGGAATTGAGCTAGCAGACGAGATAGCACAGCCGCATCCTAGAGATGAAAACCTGCACTACTGTAACCAAGTGGGACGTAAGCAGGGCTTTGTTGCATGAACCCTCTTTCAAGAAACACATTCGGTGGGGTGGGAAATAGGAATGAGTTCTAAGCCAAGAGCCTGAGCTTTTTGCTTGAGGTTTTTGAGCATCAGTTCTTGGTATTTTTGCTCATAGTAGTCCATACCAGGATCAGAATATTGCCCAGCAGTAATCCACATCTGGTAAAACAAACGAGCCAGTTTGTGTGCAGTAGCAGTGATAGCTTTAGGTGCGCCCAAGCGAGAACGTAACCGGCGATAAAACGCACCCAGAGCAGAGCGACTGTGAGTTAAAGAAAACGCCGCCATGCGAAAAGCATTGGCTGCCCGATTGACAACATTACGAGTTTTAGAGCTTTTGACCTTACCACCAGTCACTTTTTGACCAGGACATAAACCTAACCAAGATGTGAAGTGCTTAACTGTAGGAAAGCGTTTTGGGTTTAATCCCACCTCAGATAAAATGGTCTGAACAGTTAAGGCATCAAGACCATCAATGAATGTAAAGTCAACTCCTGCCATCCGATAAAGATACTTATGCAAATCAAAATCGGGGTGATTTGCAGTCGGTTTTTTTCTGCGTTTTCTTGGTGATGTTGGCGGTTCATCTAA
The DNA here is from genome assembly GCF_025860405.1 of Tolypothrix sp. PCC 7712. GTDB lineage: Bacteria > Cyanobacteriota > Cyanobacteriia > Cyanobacteriales > Nostocaceae > Aulosira > Aulosira diplosiphon. Next base: position 121,934 of record NZ_CP063788.1, read on the forward strand.
AGTTTTAGGTTCAAAAGATGCTAAACATTTTTCAATTTCAGTGTCAACAGCAATAATCTGTTGTTGGTAAACCTCATACAGTGTTAATTCTTGCTGGAGGACAAATAAATGTTCACGGCGGTAATCACCAGTTAAAGATGCAGCAATATCTGCTGTGCTGCTTTTGATATGTGGGTCTTTGAGGGCTGCTAAAACTTGTGGGTCTTGTTCACCAGCAACGATTGCTTTTATAATTTTCATTCCGGTCAAACCAGTCACATCGCTGATGACTTTGTGGAGATGTAAATTCATCTGGATGAGTGCCTTTTGCATCCGTTGTATATGGGCACTAGCACTCTTGATTAAGGTATCTCGCTGACGGATATAACTGCGTAGTACACAAACTTGGTCTTCTGGGCGAAAAGAACCAGACAGTAGTCCATAGGTATGTAACTTTTGTAACCACTGGCAATCTAACACATCTGTTTTGCGCCCAGGGACTGTTTTAACGCTCCGGAGCATTGACTAATTTGACCTCAAAACCCTTGGTTTCTAATATCTGAAACACTGGAATCCAATAAACTCCTGTGGCTTCCATTGCCACGGTATTTATTCGGCATTCCTTTAACCAATCGGCCATTGCAATTAAATCAGGGGTAAAACACCCAAATCGGCGAACATTTTTATCTGCTCTATCAGTGGGGACACAAACCCAATGTTCTCCACTACCAAGGTCTATTCCGGCTGCGTTCTGGTTAATTTCTTCTAGAGTGGATGAAGGTTTTACCACAGGTACAGGCTGGTTCTTCTGTTGATTTGCTGGCAATTTCATTGCTGCAACCCTGTTCTAGTTATTATGGATAGTCCTGACAAAAGGGATGTATTCATAGATAATCTTTCAAACGGGATAGGAAACTTTATCCTTCACCAATGTCATAGCCATAATGCCCCAGAACCATGCTCCTAATCAGGCTCAACACACTATTGTGGGTTCGGTTTTAACTGTCAGGATAATTATTAATATACTCGTTCATTAGTCCTCACCGTTCGCGTAATAGAATTTGACTAAGAGGAATTATCTACAAGATTGCTATAAATATCCGAAGGAAGACCAAGCAAACTCATAATTTCCTGTTGTAGAGGGTTTAAAGGAGGAACATAACCAAAACGCTGACCACGGGCTTCAATAATCGTCAAAGTGATATTAGAAAAAGCACGTAACAACCGTTCAGCAGTAGGTTGAGCAGTCCTTTTTTTTGGATGTTCGGGATACAGTCCAGCAAGAGAGTTGACCTCAATAGCAGTTAATTGCCGTCGGACAACAAACTCGATAATTGTCAGCAAACGTAGGGCTAGACTCAGTAAATTAATCAGCCCGGTAACTTGGTCGTCACGTTGCACAAACATGGGAGCAATCGAAAGTGACGCACCCTTGAGACGATGAAAACCACGTTCAGCAATCCATTCGTCTCGATAAGTCAGTACAGCTTGTTCAACTCCTAACAGACTCTTGGGAGCATTGGTGACAAAAGCTCTCCAGCCAAAAGTTTTGTGAGTTTGGGCAATAGCATCTTCATTGCGGATAACAGTCTGAATTTGATACCTAATTTTTCGAGTAATTTGCTTGGGGCGAGATGTGGGACGACCTCGACCAATATAGGTTTCTTCAACAGTTTCTTGGCACTCATAATCGAAACTCAGTAAGCCTTCGACTCGATAAAGGTGCAGAATTTCTGTAGCTTTTTGCAATAAAACCTGTAGGTCGTTGATTTGTCGTTTACCACGACCTTTTTGTGGAGTTAACGCCATCAACTTCTGCTGTGCGTTGTGAAGTCGCTTCTCTAATCCCTGAACCTGTTGTTTTGCAAGTGTTGGTGAGTGAACAATCAACACCCTTTCTTGCCAGCATAGTAATGGCAATTGTTCATCAACCACCTCGACAGGACGACACACCTCATAGCCAGTGGCGATAGTTGTTTCAAGGACATCCAAGTCTGGGCTGGTTTCACTGTTGTGATGAACACTGGTTCGCTTGATATCAATCAGGGGAAATTTACCTGCAACAGCATCATCTACCCAGCCGGCAAGAAGTTCTGGAGTTTTACCAACTAGGGATAATGGACATAGGTAGTAATCTCCCTGAATATGTATGTTGCAGCGTGTTGATAGTGAACTCATTTTACAGTCGCCAACAAACAACAACCCTTTTTTGTTCAGTGTGGCAGCAATTTGTTGGTAGGCGGGAATGTACAACCCATCATCTGCTTGTTCTCCAGATACTACCTGAGTGACAAGAGGCATCCCTAATGGGTCTATCATCCCCATCATGAGTTTTACCTGTGGCAAGTTTGGATCATCTTTGCTGTGTCCAAATTGGAATAAACCTGACTCACTGACGAGATGGTGTCCACTAATTGTTGTTGCGTCTAAACGCACTTGCTCCACCGCTAAGTCATAGGCTCGGATAGTGTTTTGCGTGAGACACCGTTCTATTTGTTCCCAAGTTTCGGGCTTGCTTAAACGCTTCAACAGTATTCCTAAACGGTCATCTGTAAAGTCGGTTTCTCGAATGTTGAATCCGCATACTTGCTCTATGGTGTAGTGTCGTTGTTCCACCCATTCCCGAACACGTACTTTTCGGTGGTCGCCCTGTGAGATGATATATGATAACCAAATGCAAGCTACCCATCCCCAATCCAGCCCTTCCTGTTTCCAATGACGTGGCAAATTTTGGTTGAGGATTTCTGGCAGTCCCATTTTTTTCATCACCTCTAGCAGCAGAACCACATCGTCGATTCGTTCTGAGATTATTTGTTGGGGTAAATGTGCCATTTCTCACACTTACCATTAAACCGTTACACCCTACACAACTTTCTTTCTGGCATAAGGGATGCCAAAAACGATCGCCTGCTTAGAGACTCTCCCTTATTTCATCTATTTCACCAAACTCATCCTCGATTGCGCGAACGGTAAGTAATTAGTCTTCGACTTTGTAAGAGTCTGGCTTACCTATCTGGATCATGCGATTAAGCTCGGGGAAAAAGCTTATAATCTCATTTAGGCACTACAGGTATGGCGATCATACGAGCTATTGCCCCTGGGAAACATGATCCAAAAGTACTTGCAGCTAAAAAACATCACCGTGTCAATAGATCCTGGTATGGATTATTATGAGCAGCGTTATCGTGAGCGAATGGTTAAGAATCTCCACAAAAAAGCCCAGGCTTTTGGTTTTGAGCTTATTCCTCAGGTCTCAGAAAATCTGGTTTCTTGAAAGAGAGATACGGGATCAAAAAGTTTCCGCACTCAGAATAAGGGTTTGAGATGAATCAAAATTCCCAACAAGATCAAGAGAATTTTTATTCCAGCCAAGAGGGAGTTAAATTCCCAAAGCACGCAACCAACCAAACTGAAGAAACAGAGCAACGCAAGAGTGAAGCGATCGCAATTATAGGTATTGATTGTCGTTTTCCAGGGGCTAATAATTACGAGGAATTTTGGCTCAACCTGGAAGCTGGAGTCAATAGCATCACCGAAATTCCTACCCAGAGGTGGGATACCCAGAAGTATTATTCTCCCAATCCTCAAGAGCGAAATAAAACTATTAGTAAATGGTCTGGACTGATTGAGGCTTTAGACGAGTTTGATGCCCAGTTTTTTGGCATCTCCCCTCGTGAAGCTAAAATGCTCGAACCGCAGCAGAGGTTGATGCTGGAATTGAGTTGGTCTTGTTTGGAAGACGCTGGGTATTCACCATTTCAACTTTCAGGAAGCCCAGTTGGTGTTTTTATTGGAGCTTGTAATTACGATTCAATCCTTTATTTTAACCAGGATCAAGAAAAAATCGAGGGACATCTGGGAACAGGAACTTGGACTTGTATGATTCCTAACCGAATTTCTCACTTCTTTGATTTTCGCGGTCCGAGTGTTCCTGTGGATACAGCTTGCTCCAGTTCACTAGTAGCGCTCCATTTGGCAATGAATGCTCTGAAAGAAAAGGACTGTGAAATAGCACTGGTGGGTGGAATTAGTGTTATGAATTTACCGATAGGATACCTGCAAATGAGTCAACTAGGGATGTTGTCCCCAACAGGACAGTGCCATAGTTTTGACAGTCATGCAGATGGTTATGTGCGGGGGGAAGGAGCAGGAATGATTTTATTAAAACCTCTAGCAAAAGCTATTGAGGATAAAGATCATATTTATGGTGTGATTAAAGGGATGGCGGTGAATCATGGTGGAAAATCACGAACTTTGACTTCTCCCAGTATTTATGCACAAGCCCAAGTGGTGCGTGCAGCGTATACCAAAGCCAATGTCGCCCCTAATACGATTTCCTATATTGAAGCTCATGGCACTGGTACTCCCTTGGGTGATCCGATTGAAATTAATGCCCTGAAACGAGGGTTTAAACAACTGTATCAACAGTATAAGCTGCCAGGATTTGCAAAACCCTATTGTGGTCTAGGGACAGTTAAAACCAATATTGGACATTTGGAAGGAGCAGCAGGAATTGCTGGGGTGATTAAAGTCCTCTTGGCAATGAAGCAGAAAAAATTGCCCAAGATTCTAAATTTTCAGCAATTAAATCCACGTATTAAGTTAGAGGATAGCCCCTTTTATATAGTCACTGAAACCCAAGAATGGCAGCAGTTAAAAACCTTAGCAGGGGAAGTAGTACCTCGGCGAGCTGGTGTAAGCTCTTTTGGGGTTGGGGGTGTGAATGCTCATGTGGTTCTGGAAGAAGCACCACAGCCAAAGACTCAGAGGGTAGGAGTTGAGCGTCCTTTGCACATCTTAACTCTTTCGGCCAAGAATGAACAGGCTTTGGAGGAACTAGTCAAAAAATATCAAGGATATTTGCAGTCAAATCAAGAAGCATCAACAGCAAATATTTGCTTCACAGCTAATAGCGGACGCGCCCATTTTGAACAAAAATTAGCGGTAGTAGCTGAATCTAATGCTGAATTACAGAAACAACTGGAAGCTTTTCTCAAATTTAATCAGACAAATGGAGTAGTCAGAGGACAAGCTAAAGGGGAAAGTCCAAAAGTAGCTTTTCTATTTACAGGTCAGGGTAGCCAGTATGTAAATATGGGTTGGCAACTATACCAAACTCAACCCACTTTTCGGAAAACCTTGGAGGAATGCGACCAAATTCTGCTCCCCTACCTAAAGCAGCCTTTGTTGTCAGTGCTTTATCCACAGTCAACAGCACTTGCAGAAAATTCCTCACTTCTAAATCAAACCGCATACACTCAACCAGCTCTATTTGCAATAGAATATGCCTTAGCTCAGTTGTGGCAATCTTGGGGCATCAAACCGGATGTGGTCATGGGTCATAGTGTCGGGGAATATGTGGCAGCAACCGTAGCAGGAGTATTCAGCCTAGAAGAAGGACTGAAACTAATTGTCACTAGAGCAAGGCTAATGGAATCCATGCCAGGAGAGTTTGAAGCCGTAGCCCAAGAAGTCACCTATAGTCAGCCTCAGATAACGATCATTTCTCATCTTCCTGGACAAAAGGCAACACCAAAAATCTCCACCCCTGAATATTGGATAGAGCATTTCAGGCAACCTGTGCATTTTGGTCAGAGTATGCAAACCCTGTATCAGTCAGGATATAAACTGTTCCTAGAAATTGGACCCAAGCCAATACTTTTAGAAATGGATCGTCAATGTTTACCAGAGGATGCAGGATTATGGTTGCCTTCATTAAACCCTCTGCAAGAAGATTGGCAACAGATCCTCTCTAGTTTAGGGCAGTTGTATATAAAAGGCTTAAAGGTCGATTGGTCGGGGTTTGACAAAGATTATTCCCGTCATAAAGTGGTACTGCCAACTTATCCATTTCAGAGGCAACGCTATTGGCTGGAAGCATCTAAAAATGGGCATCAAAAAGATACCCGAGAAAATAGCCTAAATCTCATTGCTCAACTACTGAATGAAATTTATCCAGAGCAGTTAGCACAGGAGTTAAATTTATCGGAACTACTGACCGAACAAGAGAAAAAATTACTACCTAAACTCTTAAATATTTTAACTAAGCGATCGCAAGAATATGGTCAATTATCAAAACCATATTCAGAAATTTTACAACAACTTGAGAAAACTCCCCAGACGGAACGCCACCAGCTAATGATAAATTACCTGCAAAGTGTGGTTGGTAAATTGTTAGGATTTCATGACTCCCAAAGCCCAGATTCACAGTTAGGATTCTTTGACATGGGCATGAACTATTCGATGATGCTCGAACTCAAAGATTTATTACAGACAAGTTTAGGTTGTGCTATTGCAGTCACAACATTGTCTGAACATTTTAATATTCAAGACCTGGCTAAATATTTAATCACAAAGATTTTTATGGGAGAGTTAGAGGAAAAATTGGAGATTGATAAATATTATGAAAATCCCAACCAAGGAACTCTGATTAATGGTGAAATAGAACTTCTATGTGAAGATGCGATCGCGAATGCCATGACAGAGGAAATAATCGCGACGGCACTTCAAGATGAACTGAAAGAAATTGAATTTTTACTCAACCAGGGAATGTGAAATGACCAATAATTTAACGACAGGGCAACAAGTTGTTTCTTCCCAACAAGTGCTTCAAACTATCAAAGAAATGCGAACTAGACTTGAAGCAGTCAACAAAGAAAAAACTGAACCTATCGCAATTATTGGTCTGGGTTGCCGATTTCCAGGTAATGCAAATGACCCTGACTCATTCTGGAATTTATTACATAAAGGTATTGATGCTGTAACAGAAGTCCCACCTGGCCGATGGGATGTTGATGCTTACTATGATCCTAATCCTGATGCACCGGGGAAAACCTACACAAAACAAGGTGGTTTTATCCAGCAAGTAGACCAGTTCGATCCCCTATTTTTTGGAATTTCCCCCAGAGAAGCAGTGAGTTTAGACCCCCAACAAAGACTGCTTTTAGAAGTGACCTGGGAAGCCTTAGAAAACGCTGGACAACCACCAACAAAACTCAGAAATAGCCAAACAGGTGTATATGTCGGCATTTGCACAGATGACTATGCCCAACGAAATATGAGTCTGGAGAACAGGTTCTTAATGGATGCCCACTTTGGCACAGGTAACGCCCGAAGTATGGCTGTAGGTCGTATTTCTCACTTCCTTGGCTTACAAGGTCCAAATATTCAATTAGATACTGCCTGTTCCTCTTCATTACTAGCTGTACATCTAGCTTGCCAAAGTTTGCGTTCCAAAGAATCCAATCTTGCCCTTGCAGGCGGAGTCAATCTGATTCTATGGCCTCTCAGCACTATCAGTCGTTGCAAGTTGAAAGCCTTAGCTCCAGATGGTCGCTGTAAAACTTTTGATGTTGCGGCAGATGGTTATGGACAGGGAGAAGGATGTGGGATGGTAGTTCTGAAACGTCTTTCAGATGCTATGGCTGATGGTGATAACGTCTTAGCGGTGATTCGAGGTTCCGCTGTCAACCATGATGGACCTAGCAGTGGTCTGACAGTTCCCAATCAGATGGCTCAGAAAGAAGTGATTCAGCAAGCACTACAAAATGCCAGAGTGGAGCCGCATCAGGTGAGCTATGTAGAAGCTCACGGGACAGGAACATCCCTTGGAGACCCGATTGAGCTAGAATCTTTGGCAGCAGTTTATGGCAAAAACCGCCCGATAAATCAACCCTTGGTAGTTGGTTCAGTAAAAACCAATTTCGGGCATTTGGAAGCAGCCGCAGGAGTTTGCGGTTTGATGAAGGTGGTTTTATCCCTTCAGAATCAAGAAATACCGCCCCATTTGCACCTGAACAAACCCAATCCCCATATTCCTTGGCATCAACTTCCTCTGGTCGTTCCCACCAAAGCAATTCCCTGGAATGTAGGCAATCAAAGTAGAATCGCAGGTATCAGTGCTTTTGGAATTAGTGGGACAAACGTTCATATAATCTTGGAAGAAGCACCACAACAAATCCAACCTGAAAAATCTTTAGAGCGTAAATTACAGATATTATCTCTCTCAGCAAAAACTCCAAAGGCTTTGGCAGAGTTAGTTAGTAGTTATGCCCATCATTTGGAAAATAATCCAGAATTAGAGCTAGAAGACATCTGTCACACTGCCAATACAGGGCGTGTTCATTTCAATCATCGACTCGCAGTGATTACCTCTGATAAAGCTGAACTCGCTACAAAACTCAGCAACATCACAGTAGGTAAAGAAGTTACAGAAATATTTTCTGGTCAAATATCTAACAGTACAAGTTCACCCAAAGTAGCTTTTCTGTTTACAGGTCAGGGTAGCCAGTATGTGAATATGGGTTGGCAACTATACCAAACTCAACCCACTTTTCGGAAAACCTTGGAGGAATGCGACCAAATTCTGCGTCCCTACCTAGAGCAGCCTTTGTTGTCAGTACTTTATCCACAGTCAACAGTACTTGCAGAAAATTCCTCACTTCTAAATCAAACCGCATACACTCAACCAGCCCTGTTTGCAATAGAATATGCCTTAGCTCAGTTGTGGCAATCTTGGGGCATCAAACCGGATGTGGTCATGGGTCATAGTGTCGGGGAATATGTGGCAGCAACCGTATCAGGAGTATTCAGCCTAGAAGAAGGACTGAAACTGATGGCGACTAGGGGAAGGTTAATGCAGCAGTTGCCTAGTGGCGGAGAGATGGTATCGGTGTTGGCATCAGAGTCGCAGGTAAAAGATGTAATTGCCTCCTATGCAGACAAGGTAGCGATCGCCGCCATCAATGGTGCCGACAGCATTGTGATTTCCGGTGTTGGTGAAGCGATCCAAGCAATTTGTCGCAATTTCGCACAGATGGGAATCACAACCAAACCCCTACAGGTGTCCCATGCTTTCCACTCACCGCTCATGGAACCGATGCTTGCGGATTTTGAAGCCGTAGCCCAAGAAGTCACCTACAGTCAGCCTCGCATACGCTTAATCTCTAATATTACTAGACAAGAGGCCACAGAAAACATCGCCACCCCTGAATATTGGGTGAACCATGTCCGGCAACCTGTGCATTTTGCTCAGAGTATGCAAACCCTTCATCGGCAAGGATATAAACTGTTCTTGGAAATTGGACCTAAGCCAATACTCTTGGGAATGGGTCGTCAATGTCTGCCAGAAAATGTGGGATTATGGTTGCCTTCATTACGTCCGCCTCAAGAAGATTGGCAACAAATGCTCTCAAGTTTAGGGCAACTATACACACAAGGAGTAGCAGTAGACTGGTCAGGATTTGACCGTGATTATTCCCGGCGCAAAGTATTACTGGGTGAACGAAAAAAAGTGTGGGGAAGAAAAAACGAGTTAGCGTATCATTTACGCTAACTAAGCTCTGACTGATGTAGATGTTAACTCTTACTTCGATATGAATTATTTTTGAAATCTTGCCGCTTCTTCAACTAGGTCATTGAGTCCTAGCTCTAGTGTATGAAGCACCTGGTTTAACGCTTCGATTTTTGTCCGATTTTTCATCATCTCAACTGCTTTTAAGAAAGCTGGACTACCTGCTTTACCAATATATTGATGACAACTTTTATTACCATTTTTGGTAACAAAGATAGGTGATCCTGATTGCCACTTGTAATACCAATAAGCTCCGCCCTTACCTTTGGCGCGGTAACGAACAATCCAACAACCAGAAAAAGCTACATCACTCTTGTTAAGAGTAGAGATTTCTTGGTTGATTTCTTCTCTTTTGGCAATTAAAAGTTCTACTCTGTGTGCTAAATCTGAAAGACTCTGTTCTCTTGTTTTGACCACTATTAAATACAAGCTTAAAAGTCCAAGGTTAGCGTGAATCTTACACTAACTTAATTTGATTGTAAGATAAGGATGACCAAAAATTTGACCATCGCTCAGAAGAACTTAAATATGCTGCCCTAAGAGCCATAACTCCTTCGGCTCCAAAAAAAGACCAATGCATACCTGCTTGTTTTAATCTTTGTGTAACCACACGCCGATTAGAACTTTCAACAACTCCTGAACCAATCATTAAACCAGCTTTTAAATAAGAGCGATAATCAATTCGACTTTGATTATTAGTTAAATAACGCTCTAAATCGGTAATTGCTTTGGTTAAATCTTTCTTCTTTTTTGGGAATTGATGACAATTTTCAATTACTGTAGTCCATTCAGATTTCTTCAGTAATTGTTGTTGGGTTTTCACCCAATCTTTTTGAGTGTCTTCTTTATTCGGATAAGCGGCTTTCGCCACTGACCACACATATTCTGAGAGATGAAAAAAGTCGAGAATTTCCACCGAACCTGGAAATTGTTCTGATGCCATCGACCAAATCCAATGTGCGCCATCACCAATCACTACAGTTTTTGTGGGTTTTGTAAGAGCTACTTGATGATATAAATGGGAGACTCTATCCCTAAATTCTCTCCGCGATTTTAAAGTAGCTACATATTCCCTTTCCCGGATCACACCTCTTTTTTTACCAACTTTTTGATGGTCTTTACTCCAGAAAATTACACCAACTTTTGCTTCTTTATATCCTTGTTTTTGATTCAAGGGAGTCATGACTCCATCAACTCCCACATATAATAAATCTGGTGGCTCATCCTCTAAATTAGGGACTTCAAACTCTGAAGAAGTGTCTGGCAAACATTCTCCATCGAACTCTTGTGTTTGTAGTTCATTTCCGATTTTTTCTACTTGATTAGCTAAAGTTTTTTCTGCTAACTCTAACGTTGTCCATTTTTGAAACAAGGAGTGAGAGTTAGGAAACTCACTACTGATTCCCAAAGCGCAGGCTAATTCTAATACCATTGGTAGCCATTTATCTTTTGGTAGACCTAACTCTTCATCAACCTTGACCTTAATACCATCTCTTGTAACGTAAGCTCTACGTACAAGAACCATTTCACCTAATGGAGTGTAATATCTTTTTTCTCGTTTAGTTCTCGGATGTGAGTATTGGGCTTCTTTTTCTTCTATTTTGGCTTGAAATAAGCTTTTTTGCACCTCGTTCCCTAATTTTAGCCACATACTGTAGAATTCGCGCACAAATTCTTCTAAATGGTTCCACTCCGGTAAGGAATTGAGTGTGTCATGAATGTGAGACAGAATTGATTGGAGGTTGTTCATGGGTAGTTTGGTTGCATCGCATCAAGAGCTATGTTAGCGTATTAAATCCGCTAACTACTCTCCCACACCTTTTTTCGTTCACCCGGAAACAGGTAGCGAAACTCGTGCCTATCTCTGCTGCGAATGCGTGTTGGTTCCCACAAAGGATTGACTACAACTCTTGCAATGACGTTGATTGAGCCGGGAGCATCCGCAGGCATGGCAAAGGAGCGATAAAGCCGTTCATCTTTCTTAAAGTCAAAAAAGTAACTGGGGTGAGACTCTGACCATTTTTTGGCATCGGCGAGTAAATTTTCTCCACCTATTTCTTTGAGATCTTCCAATCTTTCTGCACTTTTGGGCGAATCTACCTCAACCTGAAGTGCTTGAAATAGACGGTTTAGTAGCTTCCTTTGTCGTTTTTCAAATCGCTCTACATTTTCACCGTCTTGGGGCATCGATGACTGTACACGCCCAATGTTTGTTGCTACTAGCCCTACTTTATTTTGACTGCTAGCAGCAGCAATCTCTGCTAAATTTTTGTATTTTAAGTTGCCTTCTCCATCTGTAATTTCCGTATACGCCAGCTTAGGGCGTTGTTTAACTGGCTCAAATCGCCCCGGTTCACCTGCGCGGAGAGTTTCTTGAGCAATATTAGGTAGTTTACTAGCAGAACTGACCATTAATTGGTCGCCGTCAAAATCGGCTTGGTGGTATTCCTCGGCATCCTTGGGGTGAATCCAAACTACATTGCGAGTTTTCTTCAATTCTGGATCGTGGATGTTACTGTAGAGGCGGATGTTGTCTGAGTTGACGATGGGGTAACGGGTGAGAATGACATCTCCTTCCGGTAGATGGGGTACACAGATTGTGCCACGAGTTAGGCGATCGCATGGCATTGCCATACCCGAATTATGGTTGTATCCACCCTTAATTGCTAGATCACGCCATTGATTGGCTATGTAATCGGTGGCAAACTTGCGAAATTTGGGGGTTTCAATCAATTGACCATATTTATCGCTGCGTAATAGGGAAATCCAGCGAGATTCCTGCGCTTGATTGTTAGCATTACCCTCAATTTCGTTAAAAGCTTCTTCTGACTGCTCTTGCTGCGATGGCGGAACGCCCGCCGTAGGCGATCGCTGTTGTTTGTCATATTGTTGAATGATATATTTTGCTAACACCAAGGGATTGCGCTGCAACTCGGCAAGTTCTCTAGCTTTTTCTTCGGTGGGTTTGCTCAAATCTTCTTTGATTGCTTCTTCTGAGTACCAAATGGTAAACTGCCAACTATTATCGTAGCTGGTAGCTTTGGCGTTACCTCGATTACCAATTACCGCTTGGGGAAACTCATAGTCACCGCAGGGTATTAAGTTTTTGAGTTCCGACTTTTTAATACCTTTAATTGAGGAACGATCCATAATAATGTCGTAGCCTTGGGCATCAGTCAAATTGGCATCGGGTAGGAAAGTACCTTTGGACAAGAAGCTGGTTTTTGGGTACTGAGAATTATCTGGTTCAGTCCAATTACTCCTCCAGGCAAACCGAAATTGGAATGGACAATTGCCTTCTCCTCCTAATTGTTTGGCAAGTTGGGGCGAAATCTTGCAGTGACAGTCTCCTGTTTTATAATGAGCATATTGTGGATCTTCAAAGTCCACAATTTTAACTCGCAGCCCTGTAAAAGTTTCTGAGCCTTTGTAGCAATTGCTAACTAGTAAAGAACCATAGCGACAGGCAGTATCCGGTTCTGTAGCAAATAAGCGTCTAATTTTTTTATGCAATGAATCATCCGCAAAGTAATAACTATTGCCAGAACTGAAAGCTAACTTGCGTCGGATTCCATCACTAAAGGTTCTTTGTCTTAAATGGTTGGCATCTGGATTTTTACTGTCAATTTTAACCAGTAGTAGAGCAATACTGTTCGGTTAAGGAAAAAGAGGGGGGTAAGATCAAGAGAAATTTGTTCGCGTATTTATTGCGAGAACTAGAGACTAAAAAAAGATGGACAAATTCTCATACACTCAAACTATGAGAGAGAAAATAGTTAAACTATGAAATTATAAATTGAGAAACAATAAATTACCGTAGCGTCAAACTAAATAGATTCAACTTGCACGTTTAATAATTTGAAAAGATAACTGTTGTCTTGGAGTACAATTATTCCTGTGACTTCGTTTTTTACTCTTAAACTTAGAACGAGCCTTCTTCACCACTCTAGGATTACTTCGCTGTTGTCGTAAAGGTATTTCTAAATCAGAAATTTCCGCCATTAACCAACTATAATATAAATTAATATCCACATTCGTATTTATCTGGCGTTGGAACTCAGGAATAGCACGCCGAATCACTCGTAAACTCCCAACAAAACTTAACCTTAAAGGAGAAATATTCTTCAAATTGCTACTTTGAAACATCAAACAACGTAAACAATAATGAGCCAACAACCAACCATAAAGTTCTTGCACCACTTCACGAGGATTCTTAGAACGAATAGGAATTTTCCTTGCTAATAGATGTACTTTCAACTCATCTAAAGTATTCTCAGCTTCCCATCGCTTATGGTACTCTTGTGCTAACAGCAAAGCCGGAAACTTATCAACATCCATTAAATTAGTAATCAACCGATAGGTTTTTAGAGTACTATCCTCCTCAATCACATATTCAATAATACGAACTGAAATTCGGGTTGCCCCCTTCTTTCTTGACTGTCCATCAGGTGCAATCCAAGATAAATAAGAACCATCTGCCAACGTTTTTACTACTTGAAACTTCACATGGGCAGGAACACGACCAAGGAAATGACCTTGTTGTTGGATGACAGTATGAACCATCTTAAAAGAATGCAATCCTCTGTCCCACATTAATAACATACTAGAATTAATACTGCGTAGTAATTTTAAAGCACCTCTTCTTTCTCCAATACGATAGGGAGAACAAAAAGCATCTATAATTAAATGAGTACCTGCTTCTACCAAAAAGACTAATCTGACTTTAGGAAAGCCTGGATATGTCCCTTTAGGAGAACCAGGATAGCCAAAGACTCTAGCATTTGTGGGAGTATCTGGAACATCAAAAACTGTTCCGTCTACAGCCATAATTCTGAATTCCCCCAAAAAAGCATCAGGTGTTAATATTGTTGCTAAGGGCTTTGCCACCAGTTCAAATAACCTTCTCATTACAGCTGCTCCGGTTCTTTGACGGGCTTCTGTAATTGATGAAGCAGATGGGGGTTGAAGACGTAAACCTGATGGTATGTGTAAAGAACTCAAACCATGAATGAGATTTTTGAACACATCAACAATTGAATCAGATGACCAAAAACTCAAGGCAATGACTAAGGTAACTATGACATAAGTTGGTAATATTCTGAGTCTTCGTTGAGAGCTACAAGTAGTTTCAATAGCCTTGGTGATGGTTTGAGCCGGAATTACCTGTGACAAAGCTAAAAGTATTTGTTGAGAATCTAGACAGGCTGTTTGTGCCTGAAAATTTACCAGTGGCATATGCTAAGAACAAAAATTTTTGTAGAATTTTAGTCTAATGGTCATAATATATTAAATGTTACTTAGTTCTCGAACACATTTCGAGAACATATAAATGTTATTGATCATGTCCACAAAAGAAGATGATCTCATTGCCAGAGCGGAACTGTTGCAACAGGCGATTGCGACTTTGCATCTGATGATTCAACAAATTAAAGCGGTGGGGGAAATTGCGCCTCCTGGTTGTTCTGTTTCCCGTTACCAAGCACGCGGTAAACAAGGGGTTTATTGGTACTACAAGTTACACGCTTCTCAAGCAATTTTCCCTACTTCTCAACCAGGTAAGTTAACCAAATACAAGCATTTAGGGAAAGCTGGAAGTCCTGCTCACATTGATGCGGTTCTCTCGGTTGCTCGAAGGACTCAGGTTGATTACTTACAATCATGTATTGATTCTCTCCGACAAAACTGGGCTGACTTATACAACAGTCTCAAAGAGAAAAAGTAAGTCTCTCAACTTTTTATTGTTCTCGCAATAAATACGCGAACAAATTTTTCTTGATCTGACCCCCTCTTTTTCCTTAACCGAACAGTATTGCAACACGATCTGGGTCAACAAAGCAAAGTTTCACCTGTTTACCTTGTTGAGAAAGAACTCTGCCTAACCGAACCAAAGAAGCAGCCAACCAAGAACCAGTACCACCACACCCAACTAACCACAGTTCTATTTTCGAGTAGTTGAAACTCACGACAGGACAAGCAATTGCCAAATCAAGATTTAGCTCCATAAGTTCTCCATCACGTTGATGGGCGGTACATCAGTACTGTAAAATTTGCATCCAGATAAAAGCGAGACATCAACCATGAAAAAGTCTCGCTCAATGTCAAACACTGCTCTAGCAGGTACATCCCAACAGTGGCGAAACAGTCCAACCCGTAATTTAATCTCTGGTTTTTTGGTATTAACTCGACCTAGTACCGCATAGATACGAAAGCCAGATTCGTCAGCGTTATCATTAGTAGAGAAAAAGGCAGCTAAGGAACCGTGGGAATGGATATCGAAAGCCGCTTTATGGTGGGAAGAGTCGCTACCAGAATGGGTTGGCTGACAGCTAGTTGGAGTTTGAATTTGCTGTGGGACTTGTAAATCCCAGCCTGCATCAGTACAGTGGAGGTGAAAGAGAATTTCGTGAAATTGATTGCCAGCTTGATAACTCAACCGCCACATTTCCAGTAGCAGAGCTTTGGGAATTAAGGGAGTGACTTTGAGATAAGGCGTTAAATGAGGTAGCCCTTTGATAGTTTGGGTACTCAAGCAAATGGGCATTAATACCTCTATACCAGGACGAATGGCTCTAGCAAAGATGCCATTTCCGGCATAAAGGTACTCTAGTCCACTGCTGGTGTGTGTAGGCAGAGATGAAGATGTGACAATTTTGTAACCAATAATACCTTCAAGCAATAGGTTCATCAAGGATTTCCTGCACAAGCATAGCGACACTTTTTTGATTGCCGATAGGCACAAGGTCAGATACAGGATAGGTTGCGCGTCTACATCTTTTGTGCAGTTTTAGAAGTTGCTGGCGAACATCCTTGCGGTATTTCTGTGATTTACTTATTGTTAAATGGTTGGTGAAAATACTAGAAATAAACAAATTCCAAGCATGGTTAATTGATAGACCATTAGCAGCAGGTGGTTCGTTCACTCCCCAACACACCTGTCCAGAACTGTAGACATTGGGTAGTGGCGCATGAAAGGCCGGCGCTTGAGGAGTAAACTCTTGTTCTTGAATTGCCCAAACCCAATACTTTAGTCCCTTACCCACAAACACCATTGCAGGTAGTGGAACAGTTAAAGAACCAAGTTCATCGCAATTGATCGTATGAGTGGCTAGTGGGATAAATTTCACCAAATATGTGTCTGTACTGCCCGTACCCCAACGCACAATTCCTGGTTCCATCCAACCAGTATCAATTGGTTCGTTGCTGAAAGCAGTTCTCAAAGCTTCGGGTGAAATGCATTTGTAAATATGAGCTTCGGGAATTTTTATGTCTTTGTGGTGGAAGATGTAAATGCCATCCAAAAATAGCAATTCTGCTTCAATTACTGGAGATTTTCGGGGATGGTCTGCCAAAATTGCTTGTAAAATCTCGCCTGATAAAATTGCTGTCGATGTGGTTTCAATTAACGTGGTTTCGATGCTTGTTTCCATAGCCCTGTTTTGTCACTCTGGCAGTAGTATAATAAGGTAAAAATGCTAGAACCAAGACACAGAGCATGGTACAGCCCCGTCCAGCCGCACCAACAGTCAAATTTGTGGACGAATATTGCCAGTGGTATAAAAGTCTGTTTCCAGATGTTAGGAGTTTCGAGGCTTTTAAATATCTCCATGTAGGCTGCATTTCTGATCTAAAACGTAAAACATTGCCAGAAATAGCAAAAATCGTAGGATTAGATAACCAGCAAGGGTTGCATCATTTTCTAACTACATCACCTTGGGATATAGAAAAGTTAAGAACCTTAAGGTTAGAGTTAATTTTACAAGTGCTAAAAGGTAGACCAATCATTTTAATTATTGATGAGACAGGGGATAAAAAGAAAGGGAGCAAGACAGATTATGTGAAACGGCAGTATATAGGAAATTTGGGAAAAACAGATAATGGAATTGTGGCAGTGACAGTATATGGTGTTTTCTGTGGGATGACATTTCCATTACTGTTTGAAGTGTATAAACCCAGGGAAAGATTACAGGCAGGAGATAAGTACCGCACTAAACCAGAAATAGCAGCAATACTGATAAAAAAGCTACAATCAATGGGTTTTAAATTCAACTTAGTACTTGCAGATAGCTTATATGGAGAGAGTGGTAAGAATTTCATATCTGTATTAGATGAACTAAACTTGAACTATATAGTAGCGATTCGGTCAAATCATTATGTAGAAATACTTCCACGACAACATATTCAATATTTAAAGTGGCAGAAGTTTCAAAGGGTATTCTCTGACTTGAGTCGGGAAAATCGATTTATTAGAGAAATTATTCCGGGAAAACGTGGAGAACTTAGATATTGGCAAATTACTACAGATCCAGAAAATTTGCCTGATAACACTACTTGGTATGTGATGAGTAAATATCCAGACATTACGCCAAGAGAAGTTGGAAATTTTTACGGTTTAAGAACTTGGGTCGAGTACGGGTTAAAACAAAGTAAGAATGAATTAGGTTGGTCAGATTTTCGCCTGACTCACTACCCAGATATTGAGCGATGGTGGGAAATTATTTGCAGTGCTTATTTAATGGTTAGTCTGCATTCGGAGCAACTGTTTCAGTCTCCATCACAACGAGAGTCAAAATTTGTTTCACATCCTTGGTGGGATAATGGAAATGGCTGGAAGAACATTCTTAACAATCTTCGTTTGATTATTCAACCTTTTACTTTATTTAATCTGATATATCCCTGGTTAACGGTTTTTCCTATTCCTCAATTAGCTTTGGGTTTTTTTAAACTTCAATCTATTATTTATAGCCTCACCAGTTCAATTTTTATATCCCTGATTCACCCTGATTTCTACTTTTCCTCTGCCTAGAGTGACAAAAGAGGGATAGTTTTAGTAGGATTTGAGCATGAGGTTTTAAGTCTGCTTCTAACCAATCTATTAAGTTAGCTGCACAGTTCAGCATTCGGTCAGCTTGCTGCCATTTTCTGGTAAGAAAATCAATAGATGCTTTCGACCAAGGTAAAGAGGTGCAGTGAGGTTGGTGGTAATAATCGTCTGCGTATTCGTCCAACCAAAGGTTTTTAGTTTCATGGTCTAGCAGTTTTAAAGTTAAAGGCAGAAACTTTAAAGGATTATCTAAGTTATGACACTGCCGTTTTAGTTTTTTGTAGTCAATTTTGTCTGGGTGGTCGATGTTACTGTACGTAATTTCGTAAATTGCAAATTCACTATCAAACCAATCGCTACCTTCTGGGTCTATGTCATCAAGCCAACAGCGACCATTATGGCTAAAAGGTAAAAGTAGTTGCCAACCGTCTTTAAGATGTTCAATTTCTCCATCCATTGTCCAATCAATACCCATTGGTGTAATAGGAATACTGTGCAATCTTTGTTCGTAGGCTGTTTCTATAGTCCAGTCGGATAAGGGAAACAAATGAGCGTAAATCAGTACAATGAATTCCAGTTCTCTGGGACTATGGCAATCTATATCTGTAGGTGAATAAATAGTGGCTTGACTCGCTTTCCATTCGTTAGGGAAGTAGTGCTGATAAAGTCCTAATAAGGAGTAGATATTGAGTTGGGTTTCCAGATATTCAAGTGATTTAGTAGCATCTAAGGTAAATTGATACTGACTAAGGCTGTAAATTGCCTCTGCCATACTGAGGGGTACAAGGTGAGACATCTTTTAGTGCGACTTGTCATTTATTGGGGTCGGAATTGAACAACACAGAGACAGCGTTAGGGTGTGGGGTGGACTTCAGTCAAAATGCAAACTGCTGTAATTCGGACAATAATTTATCCCTCAAGTCAATTTCCAACCCCTTTTGTTAGCAGTCAAAAACCTTCAAGGATAACGCTAGATGTGGGAATGCTGGCTTTCAGGAATTTTAGGGTTTGGTTGATTGAGTGAGAAAATTTTGTCCCTGATGCGATCGCCTCTTCAATCTGGATTGATAGCTGTTCTGCATTTTGCCAGTCAATTCCCGTGACGACCTGACGTTGACGCATTTGGTAGCACATTTGGACTGCGGGGTTGATTTCTTCAGGAGCCACTATCAGGAAATCTAGACAAGAAGCACCTTTTTTACCGGGCTTCTTGATGATGTGAATGGGTTCTCCTGGTTGACGCTCAATGTCTGCGTTTGCCAGTTCAGCGCACAGAGGAGTGAAAGCATCCCGTAGTAATTGGTCGTCAACCGCGATCGCCTCCGGAATCCAGTGTTGTTGACCTTCGTAGATAACAAGTAATTTGTTGCTATTTGTAGTATTCATGGCATTTAAAACAGTGAAATCTGCGTAGTATTGCTAGCTGGCTTAGTAGTATCTGAGCTAGTAGTTTGAGTACGAATTGGAGTCTGGGGAATGTGTGCCTTATTAATTTTGGCACCTTGAGTCTGGACTAGATTCCGGCGAATTTGACGGTTAGGAAAATCAGCTTTCAGTTCGTCTAGTAGTTGAACAATTGCAGGTGGTAAATCACCTAGTTCTTCTTGATTGAGCATGGTAACTACAGGGAAATCACCGTGACTACTGGCAGCAATCATTACAGGTCTATCTCCTGCTTGTTGTTTAGGTAGTAGAGTGATAACGATTTGAACTTTGCATTGCTCGAAAATAAATGGCTCTAGTTGATTTACCCTGTTGGTAGCAAATGTTTCTATCTCATCACCCTCTAACTGATGAGAATAGATTTCATCGTCGGTGTAGTTATTTTCATCACTTACTGGTTCTAAAAGTTGCAAGAAGTTAGGTTTACCTGCACGCAAGCGTTCCCTGTCAAATAGCAATCCTAAAGCTTGGAATTGTTCTTCAGCAGTAGTTTTTCCCTGTGGTTCCCAAATGTAAGATTTTAAGGTTTCAGGTGTAACAGTGAGATTGGCTTTGACAATGGCCTGTTCTGGTGTTAGCCATTTTTTGGTCATAACTTTTTGGGCTTTGTTAATGGTGTGCAAGCGGTTGTGGCGGTAGCCAAAAGCAAAAACTGTTTTTGAGAGTCGAGTACTGCTAGACTAAAAACGTATCCCGTTTGCTTTTCTTCAGGAGCCATGTCTACGGTAATTACCCAATCCCTGACCCTGGAGGAGTTTCTCAAACTACCAGAAACAAAGCCTGCCAGCGAATATATTAATGGTGAGATTATTCAGAAACCAATGCCAAAAGGGAAGCATAGCCGATTACAGTTAAGGCTGTGCAACAGTATCAACGATGTTGCCGAAAGCCTGCATATTGCTTATGCCTTTCCAGAACTGCGCTGTAGTTTTGGTATTCGCTCAGTAGTACCTGATGTAGCGGTTTTTAACTGGTCGCGTATTCCCTTTGCTGCTGATGGGGAAGCACCCAATGATTTTCTGCTTCCTCCAGACTGGACAATTGAAATTCTTTCTCCCGAACAAAGTTCAAATCGAGTCACAGGTAATATTCTTTATTGCTTAGATCATGGTTGCCAATTAGGTTGGTTGATAGATCCAGAAGATCGTTCTATTTTAGTCTTCCGTCCAAATCAACAACCAGAACTTTTGCAGGGTGATGAGCGTTTGCCAGTGTTACCCGGGATAGACTTAGAATTAAGTGTTGCTCAGGTGTTTGGTTGGCTAAAAATGAGCAGTTAGAGAAGCACATGAAACACTATTTCTTTTAGGAAATAGCCTTAATCCAGTTATGTTACAACATATTTAGTTTTTATAGTCCCAATCTACTTACAGCTATTTTTAGGTCAATCAATCACATTTTTTAATTGCACACAAAGGCGGAAAGAAGAATATAAGAGTTTGATTTAAGAACATGAAAACTGTTGTAAGTTGCAAACAAGATTTATAATTAGCAGCCAACAAAACAGTGAAATTGCTACTGTTGGCTGCTCAATTAGTTAAAACTATTGCTAAGTTAAAAGCGCGTCTTTGAAGTCGTGGATTGCCGTTGCTGTTAAAGCATAGATAACTCGGCGCTTACGCTCGATATGAGTGCCATCTACAGGAATACCTTTTTTCCAAGCAGTAATAATAGCTTTCTTATCTGCTGAGTAAACAGTCTTTTCTCTGCGGTATTTAGGAGGCAATTGTTCTGCATCTATCAGCACCTCACAACTTGGTGGATTTTCTTTAATTGTGATGCGGAGTGAATTACCGATCATTTGTTCAGGTAAAATTCCGGTAGCGGTTTGTTGTAAAATTGTTTCATCTAATTTTTGTCGCCAGCGTTCTAGTCTTAATAGTGCTGATTGATGTACAGCTTTTAGATGTTCTAGCCGTTGCTTAATAGCCGCTATTTCAGCATCCAGTTGCAATGCTAGTTCTGCTTGGATATCAATAACTTCTTCTTGAACTTCCTGAGTTTCCCAAATAGCGGTAATAATAGCAGCTTCCTCTTCAGGAGTCTGGCAATTAGTCAACTGTTCCCAGAGATGAGCAGCAGTTTGGGAAAGTCCTGCTAAGGATTGTTGAGCGAGTACTAAATTCATAACTACCACTCCTGACAAACTTGGTAGTATTCATATTCAACCTCAATTTGTTCTAAAATAGCTATAGTGCCTGAATCTAAATTAGTATTGTCATATAAATGTGAAGTGACCTTTTGTGTAAGTTGAGGATTTTTACAAGCAGTAGTAGTTGAGTTAGGTGATGTTGAAGTTGTTTTCAATGTTTGCATAAACTTTGCTTGCTTAACGCCAGAAACAATGGCGCGATAGCGCGTCTGGTAAGCGCAGCAACTTTCTCTGGCAATAGCTAGGATTTCAAATCCTGACACAATTATCCTAAAAATTCCAATTTATTAGTCGTTTTGTTCTTTGCATTGCCTCAGTTGAATCTGGTTTAATTGCCAATGCTTTAGCATAAGCAATACTAGCTTCTTGCTATTGATTTAATTATTAAACACAAGCAACCTGATAACTACTAATGTCTACTGGCTATTATCCGGTTATCCTTTATCCACCGTTAGCAAGGCGGTTTGCTAACAGCGATCAAAAAATGGGGTATTTAAAAGCATTGTTTCAAGGATACATTGCATTACCAGATGGAAATGGTACAGCCAAGCAAGGCGTGAGTGAAAAGGAGTTTTTTCGCTATTTACTGTGTGCGTTTCCAGGAAATCTTATCTGTCAAGCTGTTGAATTTGAAATTCCTGGTTCACCCCGACGCTATTCAGCCGATTTTATCCTTTACCATCAATCTTCTGGATTAGCTCTCGATATTGAGATTGATGAACCTTATACTGGAGACACAGGTAAACCTCACCACTGTATTGATGTTGATGACGATAAAATCCGTAACCGTTTTTTCTTGCAACGCAATTGGTGTGTGGTGAGATTTGCAGAAGTTCAGGTGGTACGTCATCCTTGGAGTTGCTGTAAGGCGATCGCTCAAATCATCGCTCGGTTGACTGGAGATGATAGTGTATTCATATTATTGCAAAGATTGGCTGATGTTCCTTTACAAAAACAGTGGACAAAGCGTGAGGCTAGGCTGATGGCTAAGAACAATTATCGCCAGTCTTATCTGCAAAAAATGGTAAATTCAACCTAAAAATAGTAACTTCAATACTCATCTTTTACCCAATAGAGAAAAGCCCGCCCCTACAAAATATTCTGTCAATTCCCAGATCAAATAAAATTGAAATTTTAATACAAAAGCTAACTCTGGTGACTATTATTCAAGTTCCCAACTTTGCGGCTGTGGTATTCGACTTTGCTTGGGTTGCTGTTTGTTCAGGGTTAGCATCCCATTCCAGCCTGCTTCACCGGGAGAAACTTTTTTGGCTTGAGGTAGTTCAGCTAGTATCTCAGCTATCAAGTCCTCAACTTTCTCATTATCTTTAAAAGCAATGACCACTGTATCGATCGCTTGCAAAAGTTCTAGAGGTAATTGCTCGCTATCGTCTACACTCCAATACAATGTAGGTTTGCGCTTTTCTTTATCAAAAGTTGATTCTAAGGCAATGACAGAGAGAACTTCAATCGGGTCACTTAGTAGCACTGCTCTTTTGACTGTGGTATCTGTAGCAATCCAAAAACTACCATTTTTTGTGCGTTCAGAGTTAACGGAAATAACGGTGAAGTTACCTGCTGGTTCTAACTGCTTGGCAAGCGTTGGAAGATCATCGAGCGTGCGTTCCACAAATATTGCTTGACCTGCAAGACTTGCATAGAGCCAACCCTTTTCATACAGTTCTGCAAGCAGAGAATTGGGTAAATTGTACTGCTGGCTTAGGTTTAGGCGTATTTGCTCCCAGTTTGCTGGTTCTGGTATGGGTAAGGAATTGGTCACAGAAACAGAGAACGCAGTATTTTCAACTTGCTCTATTAGCTTCTTTGTGCATTTGTCATCCTTTTTTGGCGCTGCTATTGTGGGATTTTCAACAGCTTGGTCTATCAGTTTTTGAATGCGTTGATCATCCCGCTTGGGACTGTAGTTTACACCGCGATGCTTTTGTAAACCAGGAAAGGTATATGCTTTACCGAGATGTGTACCACTAAAAGCTACACCGTCAAGTTGGTAACTTATGCCTTTGACTTTGCCTGTGCGAGTATAACCGACGCGGACATTAATACCTTGTTGTTGCGATCGCTCTATTAACTCTGACATAGTGGGATGGTCGTGTGTTGCTTGGTCGAGCGATCGCTGGAGTCTCACTCTAACGCTTTCCTCTCCAGTTCTGGCAAGTTGCCTACGTTCGCCAGTAGTTGGACTGTGCTTATCTTTTTCCCAACTTGGTTGCACCGATTGTAAATTGTATTCCTGCTCCAACTTGCGAATTACCGCTTCACTTCTGCGATAATCCCAGCTATCAGAAACTGTAGTGCCATCTAAGCGAATGCGACTGGCAACAATATGTATATGGTCATGTTCTCGATCAATATGACGCACTACTGTATATTGATTCATGTCAAAACACATTGCTTGCAAATATTTTTGGGTAATTTCATGCCAAGTTTCATCATCCAAACTCTCTTGGTGAGGCAAGCTGAGGGAAGCATGATAAACAGCCCTACTAACTTTTGGGTTTAGTTGTCTAGAGAACCGGAACTCAGCCGCCAGTTCTCGTGGGTTGTTTCCTTCCATGTTCCCACCAATTTGTTTAGCTCCTTCTTTACCAAAGAGATAGTTTAATAGCCCTCGAAAACTTTTGCCTTTAACCCTCTTTTGTCACTCTAGGCAGAGGAAAAGTAGAAATCAGGGTGAATCAGGGATATAAAAATTGAACTGGTGAGGCTATAAATAATAGATTGAAGTTTAAAAAAACCCAAAGCTAATTGAGGAATAGGAAAAACCGTTAACCAGGGATATATCAGATTAAATAAAGTAAAAGGTTGAATAATCAAACGAAGATTGTTAAGAATGTTCTTCCAGCCATTTCCATTATCCCACCAAGGATGTGAAACAAATTTTGACTCTCGTTGTGATGGAGACTGAAACAGTTGCTCCGAATGCAGACTAACCATTAAATAAGCACTGCAAATAATTTCCCACCATCGCTCAATATCTGGGTAGTGAGTCAGGCGAAAATCTGACCAACCTAATTCATTCTTACTTTGTTTTAACCCGTACTCGACCCAAGTTCTTAAACCGTAAAAATTTCCAACTTCTCTTGGCGTAATGTCTGGATATTTACTCATCACATACCAAGTAGTGTTATCAGGCAAATTTTCTGGATCTGTAGTAATTTGCCAATATCTAAGTTCTCCACGTTTTCCCGGAATAATTTCTCTAATAAATCGATTTTCCCGACTCAAGTCAGAGAATACCCTTTGAAACTTCTGCCACTTTAAATATTGAATATGTTGTCGTGGAAGTATTTCTACATAATGATTTGACCGAATCGCTACTATATAGTTCAAGTTTAGTTCATCTAATACAGATATGAAATTCTTACCACTCTCTCCATATAAGCTATCTGCAAGTACTAAGTTGAATTTAAAACCCATTGATTGTAGCTTTTTTATCAGTATTGCTGCTATTTCTGGTTTAGTGCGGTACTTATCTCCTGCCTGTAATCTTTCCCTGGGTTTATACACTTCAAACAGTAATGGAAATGTCATCCCACAGAAAACACCATATACTGTCACTGCCACAATTCCATTATCTGTTTTTCCCAAATTTCCTATATACTGCCGTTTCACATAATCTGTCTTGCTCCCTTTCTTTTTATCCCCTGTCTCATCAATAATTAAAATGATTGGTCTACCTTTTAGCACTTGTAAAATTAACTCTAACCTTAAGGTTCTTAACTTTTCTATATCCCAAGGTGATGTAGTTAGAAAATGATGCAACCCTTGCTGGTTATCTAATCCTACGATTTTTGCTATTTCTGGCAATGTTTTACGTTTTAGATCAGAAATGCAGCCTACATGGAGATATTTAAAAGCCTCGAAACTCCTAACATCTGGAAACAGACTTTTATACCACTGGCAATATTCGTCCACAAATTTGACTGTTGGTGCGGCTGGACGGGGCTGTACCATGCTCTGTGTCTTGGTTCTAGCATTTTTACCTTATTATACTACTGCCAGAGTGACAAAACAGGGTTAATCTGCTTGCCAATCACGCTTAATCTTGTAAATCGCCGATCAAATCGATTTCAGTAATCTCTCGTCGCACTTGTTTCACCATATTCCTAAGTTGTTCTAACAATGTTCTATTTACAACAATCGGTTCTCCCATCAGTACTGAAGTATTGATTGCTTTAGTTATTTGATTGAGATTGTTGCCAATTTTACCTAGCTCCCAGTAAGTTTGACCAGCCACTTTAGTGACACGCCGGGGCAATTGGTTTTTTAGAGTCTTGCTACGAAACAATTCACTAATTGTGAGATCGTTTTCAAATGCCATCTGCTGTGCTTTTTCATATTCTTTTGGAGTCAATCTAATATCTATCCTTAATGAGCGCTTTTGCATTACCAGTGCATTAGTTATTAGTTTTTTCAGTTTGACAGTATTGTTACGAGTAGTCATTGACCAACTGTCTATTTTTGAATTTGTAATGCAAAAACAACAAATTTAGTACCATCGCTACGCACTTCTATTACTGTGCTAGAGTGCTGTAGGCGATCGCTGTCTTGCACCATCACAGCTAGTTTTGATTGTTTTCGTATCATCTTCCCCTCTGTCACGGTGGTTGACCTACTGAGGTAGGGGAACCGTGAAAGGAGGGCAAGCTTGTTGCCGCACCTGGGGGTGCGTTTTTTCTCCCAAGAAAAAATGTCCGGACAGCAACATAGCTTGCTACTCACCAAAGGTTTTTTTGGGCTACTCGAATCAACTGCTGGATGAATATGTAATGGATCTCCGATGGATTTGTATTGGATCTCTCATAGCATATTATTTGTCAATAATTTATCATTGTTGCAACTAAAAATTATACATAGAATACGTATGTCATCCAAATGGATCTCTATTGGATCAACATTGTCACTGTAATGAATCTGCAATGGCTCGTTCGTGGAACTGGCATGGATCTGTGATGGCACACTTTTCTAAATCGAATTTCTTAGCAGAAAAGTAAGGACTTAATTAACAGCAGCGAAAAAAATAACCAACTGGATAAAATTTGCCTCCAACAAAATGGTCAGTAGAGTGATGTTCACAGTCAATATTTGCATTTAAGTTAAAAGCAGCTTTTATGGATAATCACAACCACAGTCAATGTCAAACCTGATAGTCAGTTTTGACCCTGGTGCTTCCTTGACCAAGATTGTTTACGAACTAGCAACTGAAGGCAAACCATGTTTGATGACAATGGAACCAGAGATGCTGAAGTTGCCTCAAAGTTCGATTGACGCTTATATGTCGAGTCGCAAGGGTCTTGAATCTCCTAAACCAGTAGATGAAGCCTGGGTGTCAAGTTCTGCAAATGGTGATACACAATGTACAGTAGTTGGATTCCTGGCACGGCAGTTTTCAGCATCTGCCAGACTCGATAAGCTCAAGTACGAAACCTCAATTCACAAAGCCTTGGCGGTTATTGGTGCGATCGCTCAACACAACAAATTGCCTAACAGGTTTTCACTATCACTGACCTCACTACTGCCCTATGGTGAATATCAAAATCGTCAAGCATTTGAGCAACAATTGCAATCTGCACTCAAGGATTTTAGATTTCGGGGTCAAAGATTGCGGGTGAAGCTGGAGCGATTCGAGTGCTTACCCGAAGGTGCGGGATTGGCAATGATACGCCAACGCCAGAATGGTAAAGAATGGTTCAACGCCCAAACCATCGCAGTGCTAATGTTCGGGCATCGCAATACCAGCCTTCTATTATTTGAACGGGGTAAGATGACGGCGGGTTACACCAATGGGCTGGGCTTTCACCAAATGGTAAAGCGAGTAATTGAGCGCACATCTGGGCAGGATGCCACTGCTTTAACCTCTGCCATCTATGCAGCCGGTTCAGATATCACGACTGATAACCAAGCAATTCGCACTCTGGTCAAAAGTAGAGAACCTAAAAATCTTGATTATGAATTGCAGATGATTGTTAATGCCATTGCTACTGCTAAAGCTGAGTATTGGTCTAGGCTTTACGATTGGCTGGAATCAACTTTACCTGCGGTGAACGAGGTGATTTTGAGTGGTGGCGCAGCATTGTACTTAGAGCAAGAGTTACAAGACTGCTTTCAAGAAATTTCAACTTATTGGGGAGCTGATTTACAGCAGCAGGTACAAGAAGTATTCAAGGATAAAAGTAATGATTATTGCCATACTTTCCGAGAGCAGGAAGCTTTGTCGTTTAGGTTGATTGATGCGTTTGGTTTGTTTATGCGGTTTAGAGCGCAAATCGAGAAGGTAGCATGACTATGACTAATAATAAATTACGTGAAAATCATGACACTAATAGACAGCGCAAAATTTTTAGATTTTCTTACCATCCTTACTCAAATACGGTAGACGGGCAATTAATTGCATATTTGCAACAGGGAGATGAAGTGCGTTCTAGCAAAGAGATGGTATTACAGGCATTACGAATGTGCTGGTTGCCTTTAGCATACAAAGCACAAGCAGATACAGGTGTAGATATTAGCGATCAAGAACTACGTCGGGTAGGGTTGATTTGTTGTCATGCCCTGGAACAACATTTGGCTTATTTGCGGATGGAACTAGGATTACCACATAAATCAAGTGATGTTTTGCCTATGCCTATAAGCACTATGACCAATCCTCAAACGCTTGCTACTATGTTCGGTCTAGATACAAGTAATTCTAGTCACAGTAATCCCGATCATAGTAGTAGCCAAAATAAAGGTAGTAGTAATAGCAATAACAATGGTAGCAGCAAGCCAAAACACAAATTTGATTCTGACTCCTTCATTCCTGGCGAGGGGTCTTTCTATGATGAAACAGACAATATGTTTGAGGATATTTAAGTATTTATTAATGCACATTTAGTAAAATTGCCAAGGAGATTTCAGATGGCAGCAATTCACTTCGTTGATGGTGAAAAAGGTGGAGTAGGCAAGTCATTATTTGCACGCGTTATGGTGCAATACTGTATTGATAATAAACTATCTTATGAGTTAGTAGAAGCAGACCAAAGTAATCCAGATGTGGGTGCATTTTACCCAAATAATCATAAAAAAGCAGTTTTTAGCGAATCAGAGCGTAAAGCTTATGATGCTGATGAAATTTTTAATTTAGCACTCACAACTTCTGTAATTGTCAATTTGCCTGCTCAAGTCTACCCAGCAGTAACTGACTGGATTGAGCGTAATCAAATCCTAGAAATTACTGGAAAAAATAAGGTCAAAATATATAAATGGTTTGTTTGTAGTGGTGGATATGACAGTGTTCAATTATTTATTCAATCTCTAGAACGCTTTGAAAACAAGATTAAGCATATATTTGTACGCAATTGTGCTTTATGCGATGACTGGAAACACATAGATGGACGTAAGGATTTACAGGAATTAATCAAAGCTTATAAAGTAGCTGTCATCAATTTTCCCAAGTTCAGCTATCGAGAGCGGGATATCCTTGATGCTAATCAGATAAATTTTTCTGCGGCTAGAGATTATGGAGAGTTAGGTGTATTGGGTAAGCAGCGATTACACAATTTTCTCAAAAAAGCTTTTGAGGAAATTGAGAAAGCTAAAATTTGGAATCTGACCGTAGCTTCAATTACTTCCCCAACCGAAAAAGTTGATGATGCTAATGCCAACAGCAAAGTTGCTACCAAAAAGTAATCTAAATGACATCTCTGACCATGAAATTAGATTACCAAATGAGCTTGGGAAGGGGCGAATTAACTAAAAGTAAATACAAATATGAGTAAATCTCACACAGAAGAACTTGATTTAGATGATGAATTTTTGGATTCAGTCGCTGCTAGAGGTAAAGGACTGAGCCAAATTCCTTACCCAACTTTACTAGATTTAGCCATTCGAGGTAAAGATGATTCATTTAAAGCCAGGGTTTGGGAAATAGTAGTTCAAACTGGAGTAGACCCTGACGACCCAGCATTTCTGATGATGATTGCTACTGGCAGGCTACAAGTGCTATTGGAAGACAATCCCAAAGAAATGGAAGCAATGTTTGATCTGTGGCAGACACAGCTTTATGACCATCTCCAGACATATGAAAAAATAGCAGTAAAAGGACAGCAAAAAGCGATCGCTCAGGCAGTGACAGCATTAATCAGACGTACTGAATTTGAACGTGCTATTCATTCGGTTCCCTCTCTAATTGCTGCGGGAATATTGCTATTAATTGCAGCAGGAGTGGGTGGACTGGTAAGTTTAGCTGGAACGTCTTGGTATCAATCCAGTCATCTAGATCCTGCTGGGCCACGCCAACTTACACAAGTAGAAGCCGATGCTTTGGAATGGGCAACCAGTAATGAAGGTAAGTTTGCTCACAATCTAATGCAATGGAATCAAGATTTGCTGAGTCGTGACCAAAACGGTCAACTTGCTTGTGCAAAGGAAGCCAAGCGTTTGGGGGTAACACTCCAAATTGGAGCAAGTAGCAGAAAAGCCTCGTCCGGGTTCTGCACTTTATGGATATCACCTGCTAATCAGCGCCAGTTTGTATCTAAGCCCAAAAATTAAGGATTGTGAATTAAATAACCTACATAATCTCTTTCCTTTAAGGCTTTGGTATTGCCAAACCACTGTCCTAAAATTTGGATCTTATTAAATCAACGTTCCTAACGGACTTTCAACTAAAAAAATATCCTATCCCTGTGGGACGCTAAGTGTAGCTTGCTTCCCCATAGGGGTACGAATTTAGAACAGGGGTGGAAGACAGGAACAGTCTTGTTGAGTCCAGAAATTGGGATAATTGTTTTTTTGGCGTTCCCTTGTTTGTCAAGTTCTCAATCGTAGAGGAGGATTCAGCAGATGTTTACCCGCAAAGTTAACTGGCTTTGGCTGCTGGTAATAGGAGGTACAGTTACAGCCTGTACCCGTTCTACTCCTGTAAATCTTAGTGACAAGGATGAGAGGAATACAACTCAAGCACAAGCTGAAACTGTGCCTGATTATCCCTGTTTTGTCACTCTGGCAGTAGTATAATAAGGTAAAAATGCTAGAACCAAGACACAGAGCATGGTACAGCCCCGTCCAGCCGCACCAACAGTCAAATTTGTGGACGAATATTGCCAGTGGTATAAAAGTCTGTTTCCAGATGTTAGGAGTTTCGAGGCTTTTAAATATCTCCATGTAGGCTGCATTTCTGATCTAAAACGTAAAACATTGCCAGAAATAGCAAAAATCGTAGGATTAGATAACCAGCAAGGGTTGCATCATTTTCTAACTACATCACCTTGGGATATAGAAAAGTTAAGAACCTTAAGGTTAGAGTTAATTTTACAAGTGCTAAAAGGTAGACCAATCATTTTAATTATTGATGAGACAGGGGATAAAAAGAAAGGGAGCAAGACAGATTATGTGAAACGGCAGTATATAGGAAATTTGGGAAAAACAGATAATGGAATTGTGGCAGTGACAGTATATGGTGTTTTCTGTGGGATGACATTTCCATTACTGTTTGAAGTGTATAAACCCAGGGAAAGATTACAGGCAGGAGATAAGTACCGCACTAAACCAGAAATAGCAGCAATACTGATAAAAAAGCTACAATCAATGGGTTTTAAATTCAACTTAGTACTTGCAGATAGCTTATATGGAGAGAGTGGTAAGAATTTCATATCTGTATTAGATGAACTAAACTTGAACTATATAGTAGCGATTCGGTCAAATCATTATGTAGAAATACTTCCACGACAACATATTCAATATTTAAAGTGGCAGAAGTTTCAAAGGGTATTCTCTGACTTGAGTCGGGAAAATCGATTTATTAGAGAAATTATTCCGGGAAAACGTGGAGAACTTAGATATTGGCAAATTACTACAGATCCAGAAAATTTGCCTGATAACACTACTTGGTATGTGATGAGTAAATATCCAGACATTACGCCAAGAGAAGTTGGAAATTTTTACGGTTTAAGAACTTGGGTCGAGTACGGGTTAAAACAAAGTAAGAATGAATTAGGTTGGTCAGATTTTCGCCTGACTCACTACCCAGATATTGAGCGATGGTGGGAAATTATTTGCAGTGCTTATTTAATGGTTAGTCTGCATTCGGAGCAACTGTTTCAGTCTCCATCACAACGAGAGTCAAAATTTGTTTCACATCCTTGGTGGGATAATGGAAATGGCTGGAAGAACATTCTTAACAATCTTCGTTTGATTATCCCTCTTTTGTCACTCTAGGCAGAGGAAAAGTAGAAATCAGGGTGAATCAGGGATATAAAAATTGAACTGGTGAGGCTATAAATAATAGATTGAAGTTTAAAAAAACCCAAAGCTAATTGAGGAATAGGAAAAACCGTTAACCAGGGATATATCAGATTAAATAAAGTAAAAGGTTGAATAATCAAACGAAGATTGTTAAGAATGTTCTTCCAGCCATTTCCATTATCCCACCAAGGATGTGAAACAAATTTTGACTCTCGTTGTGATGGAGACTGAAACAGTTGCTCCGAATGCAGACTAACCATTAAATAAGCACTGCAAATAATTTCCCACCATCGCTCAATATCTGGGTAGTGAGTCAGGCGAAAATCTGACCAACCTAATTCATTCTTACTTTGTTTTAACCCGTACTCGACCCAAGTTCTTAAACCGTAAAAATTTCCAACTTCTCTTGGCGTAATGTCTGGATATTTACTCATCACATACCAAGTAGTGTTATCAGGCAAATTTTCTGGATCTGTAGTAATTTGCCAATATCTAAGTTCTCCACGTTTTCCCGGAATAATTTCTCTAATAAATCGATTTTCCCGACTCAAGTCAGAGAATACCCTTTGAAACTTCTGCCACTTTAAATATTGAATATGTTGTCGTGGAAGTATTTCTACATAATGATTTGACCGAATCGCTACTATATAGTTCAAGTTTAGTTCATCTAATACAGATATGAAATTCTTACCACTCTCTCCATATAAGCTATCTGCAAGTACTAAGTTGAATTTAAAACCCATTGATTGTAGCTTTTTTATCAGTATTGCTGCTATTTCTGGTTTAGTGCGGTACTTATCTCCTGCCTGTAATCTTTCCCTGGGTTTATACACTTCAAACAGTAATGGAAATGTCATCCCACAGAAAACACCATATACTGTCACTGCCACAATTCCATTATCTGTTTTTCCCAAATTTCCTATATACTGCCGTTTCACATAATCTGTCTTGCTCCCTTTCTTTTTATCCCCTGTCTCATCAATAATTAAAATGATTGGTCTACCTTTTAGCACTTGTAAAATTAACTCTAACCTTAAGGTTCTTAACTTTTCTATATCCCAAGGTGATGTAGTTAGAAAATGATGCAACCCTTGCTGGTTATCTAATCCTACGATTTTTGCTATTTCTGGCAATGTTTTACGTTTTAGATCAGAAATGCAGCCTACATGGAGATATTTAAAAGCCTCGAAACTCCTAACATCTGGAAACAGACTTTTATACCACTGGCAATATTCGTCCACAAATTTGACTGTTGGTGCGGCTGGACGGGGCTGTACCATGCTCTGTGTCTTGGTTCTAGCATTTTTACCTTATTATACTACTGCCAGAGTGACAAAACAGGGTTATTCAAGCCGTAAAGCTTGCGGGCATAATTCACCAGTTCTTTTAATGGTGTATTTACATAGTCCTTACGGAACTGGGAATTATGTTTGTCCCAATCAAACTCTTGTCCGTTAAATCTGGCTGCTGCTGCTAATTCTCTTCCTGATTCTTCCCGCAGTACTTCAATTACCATCAGGTGTACTTTCTCCTGATAAGTCATTACTCGTTCTAAAGCAGGAATATGCTTTTCAATTTTACGTGAGGCTTTAGCAGTTTTGCGAGCGCTAATGTTAATCATGAGATTTACTCCTTCATATTTATATTTTTCTCCTAAAAACCGCATCGAAAGATGCAATTTATCTTGTCTTATCTGACTGAATCAAGGAAAAAATAGCCATGTATTGTTTGAGGTAATACATGGCTATTTCAAGTTTTATTCTGTGAATTACTGAGAATAAACCGAAATTATTTATTAGTCTTCATCTTCTTCATCTAAATCTTCATCGAGTTCGTCATCTAAATCGTCAAGTTCTTCATCCAAGTCTTCGTCAAGTTCGTCATCTAAATCGTCAAGTTCTTCCTCTTCTTGTTCTTGGAAAGAATTACGACGTTCCAGAGATGCGCGGTTGAATTCCACTAAATCTGCTATTGCTTGCTCTGGATCAGTGCTAATAGTGTCATACAGCATACTCATGAAAATTGCCACTATTTCTGGTGCATATTTGAGTGCATCTGGTTGTCCAAACAATTTAGGAAATAATTTTGTATTCCATTTCTGCCAATCAAACTTTTTGTTACCACCTTTCTTTTTCACTTGAGCAGCAATGTCAAGTCCGAGTTTTTCACGGGCTGCATGACCGATTTTTGTGGAAACACGGGAATCTCGTAATTGTAATTTGACACCGTATTCCTTGAAGATTAGATTCCGCAATTCTTTCAACAAGGCTAATGCCTCTTCTTGTGGTGAAGCATTCGCTACCTTTGATTTAGTTGTAGCAGATGTACCATTAGTTTTGGCAGATGTTTTAGCATTAGCTCCGTTGCGATTGTTGTTATTGGTTGTAGCTTTAGCGATTCCTTCGGAGCGCTTTGCGTAAGCCATTTTACAGCTTCCTTTAATAAAGTGAATTTTTTTCACTTCCTTGCCGCAATCGCGGCTTTCACATCCATTTACTTCCAATTTCAAACCTATGCGGAGCAGTTTCTGAAATTAACACTGTGCTGGAGGCGATCGCTCTTTTTCATGTAAGAAATATAGCCAACCCGTTAGTGATAATTATCTGTTTGGCTAAAGCACCAGTAACAAATTTGCTCTAAAAGGGAAAAGTTCAGTAATTAAAATCAGGTTTATGAAATTGATAACAGACTGGCCTGCTCTGGCTGAGCAAAATACTGCAATTGTGGCTGTGGAGTATCATACGCCTGACAGAATGCAGATATTACAGCAATTTTACAATTGGGGTGAGGATCGTTCTTTGTCAGTCTTTGTCTGGAATCCTGGTTACTGTAGACTACAGCAATTAATTCGCCATCAAAGTCAGTACATCTTACAGTCAACTGACAGGGGTAAAAAAGGGGACATTATTCAGTATCTTCTGGAGGAATATCAACCAGGCATTTATTTACTGGAGGGGGTGCTAAATGAGAGTGATGGTAGCAAAATCAGTCAAAAATGTAGCTATCAATTACTCAATGCCTATCATCAAGCTCTCTGGAGTAAACAACATCATTACTGGGTGTTATTGGAAACTTATGTTCAACTACCGCTAGAATTACAGCCTTTTATTCCCATATTGTCAAATCCACTTCCAGACAAAGAGCAGGTGCAGCTGGTTGTGCAGCAGTTTTGTGATACTTGGGTTGGGCGTAGCGATCATCGCCTTAAGAACTGTGCGGAATGCGATCGCTATTCAAGCCTAAAGACAACAGAAAAAACAGAAGCACTGCGATCGCTCTTTCGTGCCTGTCAGGGTTTACCCATAGGCGAGATAAATATGCTACTACAGCAATGTCTGGGTTTTGCAGCACAGCTTGAGGAAATCGCCCAATTAGTGCTAAAGCATAAAGTTAACAAATTGCGGGGACGAGGTTTAGAATACATTGCCCAACCGGATGTACCTTCAGCCGGGGGATTAGATTTACTAGAAAAAAGGTTGGAAACTATTACCTATCTACTTCAAACAGAAGCAGAGCAATATGGATTGAAGTTTCCCACTGGAATGCTGCTTTGGGGTCCACCGGGTACTGGTAAGAGTCTTTCTGCCAAGTTAGCAGCTAAGAAAATGGGATTGCCACTGTTAGCAGCTAATTGGGGTGTACTATTGAGTGCTTCTCATCCCGACAGAGCATTAAAGGAGTTTATTGCTTTGGTGACTTCCCTTGCTCCCTGTGTACTTTATTGGGATGACTTTGATAAAGGTTTTGCTGGCTGGGACTCCAATGCAGATGGAGGTATAGCACGACGTTTATCTGCTGCTTTACTAACTTGGATGCAAGAGCATCAAGAGCCAGTTTATACAATTGCTACTGTCAACCGCTTAGAAATGCTACCTGCGGAATTAGTGCGTCGTTTTGATGATATCTTTTTTATGGACTTACCCCATGAAGGGGCAAGATATGAAGTATTCAATTTACATTTAGCCAAGTATTTTCCAGCATTTAGAAACAATAACTCTCCTTGGAGCGATGACCAATGGCATAAGTTGTTGGCAGAATATCGTATTTGCAGTCCAGCAGAGATTGGTAATGCAGTCCGTCGTTGTGCTGAAGAGGCTTTTTATCAAAGTAGACCTGGGGAAATTGAGTTTGAGGATCTGCTGAAACAGCGACAAGAATTTACACCAGCTATGGAGCGAGAGTCAGAACAGATACAGGCAATTCGCAATCAGGCTATTTATGCTAAACCAGTAGCTGGTCAGGATGTTTCTCGATTTGCTTATCAGCACCGGGAGTTATTTGGGTAAGCCGAATCTAATTTTTGAAATTATCCATCACATCTAGTAAAAAATCTTGATGCCAAGGTTTAGGCAGTACTGAAAGTAAAACAGTAATAATTCTCGCTTGCATTTTTAACGTAGTTGTTTTCAAAATCAACTGACAAGGCTGCTGAGCAAAATTTTGATGATCAGAATAGACTTCTGACGATAAATCATCATTCGATTGGTAATCAATAAATGACGAGTTTACGTAAATCTTAATCGAATTAGTGTTGTCCTCTAAACTATGTGATTCACGTTCAGAATTATTCCTAGTGCTATTATAAGTATCTAATAAGGATAGGAATATTTTTAGCCACTTTTTCCAACAACCACCAAACTCACTTGCTAATTTAGAAATATATCCTTGGCTAATACCAGAAACTGCTTCAACTGTGGATTGAGTAATTTTTTGTCCCTTCTCCCAAAGTTCTTTAACTGACTGCTTTATTTTCCACCAAGATTTTTCATCTTTAGAACCTGCTTCAATGGTGATTGAAGCAGCGTTAATAATTTCTATTTCCTGGTTAATAAAGCTAAGGTCATAGTCAGCACAGAAGTAGAAGTAAAGTTGTTCTTTAGTTCGATTATCCGCTCGTAAACGTCCTATACACTGTCTAATTTCAGCTTGTGTTGACCAATCTATAAAGCTATTGAATTCTTGACTACCAATAGTAGATTTTGAAATATAATCGCTATTATGCAAAGTTAAGTAAAGCGCTTCTAACGAGCCAATATTTTGGTAGGGAATACCAAAAGTGGCTAAGGCTGACACATCTTTAAAATCATTCGACCCTCGACTATCTCTAAACCAACCACCATCACCTTCTTGGCAGAATTTTACAAAGTCAATGAATTTGATATCAGGGTGCTTTACTGATAATTCTGCCCGTAGTGCATTAACTCTACTTTGGCAATAGTCAGTGCGATTTTTAGAAACTTGTCCTAGTCCTGTGATTTGAATAATCTTCAAATTTCTGTTTACCGATACCTCTTGTTCTATAGTTAAGATTTCTTCACTGTTAATGCCCATCCACCACGCTAAGTATTCAGGAGAAGCTGTCGCATCTAGATAAACATTCCAAGCAGCAGCTTGTGCTATTGATGTATGTCTTTCATTACGAATTGAAATGAGTAATTGACCCTGTTCTATTCGGAAATTACCTGGGATTTTTCTACCCCAGATTTGTAAAAATGGTACAACCCAATCTAGAGGAATATCTTGCTGAATTTTTTGTGTTATTTCAAAGCTTTTTTCACCAAAACGTTTTCGCAATGTTTTAGGTAAATCATTGAGATTGGCTCCATATTCCCCAGTAGTATTAAATAGATGTTCTAAATTGGGATGTAAAATTTCTGTAGCGACAGCGATGATTTCATCTAAATTATCTGGTAATTCACCCAGCATTTCTCGCACGGCTGTATCATTCCACCCGTATAATGGTTGCTTGATTTCTCCTGTCAAGCATTGACGCAATAACATCCACACAGGCTGCAATTGAGTATTGATTTGGGGGTAGTAAACAGTTATTTGGGCAATTACTTGATTTAAATCTTTGAGACTAGCAGCGATCGCAGTAATTGGTTGTACTGTCCGCATTGCTTCATCCCAGAAGACACCGCTATTTGACCAGTCGAAGTTATCAGTACCGGGGGCGCTATCAGGATGGGCGCGGATGTGATCGCACTTCAAAGCTTCTCGTCGCAAAAAACGATGTCCAAACCCTGCACCAGTAAGAGAACGACAAGCTTCAAGTAAATGGCAAGTACTACAAACTGGATTTTCTGTACCTTCCTGAATTGAAATATTTTTGTTTCGCAAAGCTGTAAAGATAGAAGTGCGATGGCAGTTACCAGGTGTGTCAGCGAGTTCCCCATTTTTCGGCCATCTCAAATATTGTTTACCGTTAGGTGTGGAATCCCATACCATCCCTGAATTGCGAACATCCAGATACTTATAATTACGTTCGATAGTTTCTGTAGTGACATTTCTCGCATGAGTAGTGAAGTACCAAAGTTTTTCTACCCCTAAAGTTTCAGGCTGAACAATCCCTGCATCATAGCTTTTGGATGTTCCCGTGGGACTTTTGTCTAAAATATGTTTCCACCCGGCAGCAATGGCTTCCTTGTAAACTTGTAACCGTTGACCTTTCTTGAAGATTATATTCGGTGGATGCTCAAAGTCACCCCATCTCGGTAACTTCCCTAGTTTGTACTCAATTGTCGCCGGAGTGATTTTTTCGTGTTCAGTGTGGTTTATGCTTCTGTGTATAGGATTTTGTTTACCAAAACCGTTTTTGGGTCGATAACGCTCCACCATTCGCCGAAACCACAGCTTGAGTTTGTAGAGCATTGCCCATTCTCTATCTACACCAGCAAGGGCTTTCTGGATTGCTTCTGGACATAAGGCAAAGAAATCTTCTGGTTGTAGCGTGTCGTTGTTCCAAGTTACACCTACCTGATATCCACCTTTGCGGCAGTACTCAACACCTCTGGCATACTGGCGGATTAAATCTAAATTTTCTGTAGAGTCTAGGGCTGGACGCAACTCAATGAGTTTGTCCTCTACTCGATGGAATGAACCGATTTTGAGTAGTTTTCTGATTTGGTGATGAATATGGCATCGGTTGAGGTAAGCGGCAGTAGTAATCAGTTTAATTTCGTTTTGGCGACCTGCTGCAAGCAATTCGTCAATGTCCAAGTGTTCTTTAGTCTCCAGTTGCCCCCAATCACCCACCGCCAGATGATATTTTTGCGAACGGCATTGTTGCAGTGTTTGTTCATTAGCTTTAGCGATATGAGGATTGAGACTTGCCCCAGCATCAGGCATGAGGCGAATTTCTTTAGGACGCAAGCGTTTGAGGTAATCCTTTAGGGTTTTTTCACCGTAATGAGCAGCACCCGCCGTACCGATGACAGCAATGTCAGTCTGTCCAGAACGCCATAAGAAAATTGCTGTGAGTAGGGACTTAAGCGCCCCCTCACAGAGAATCACTACTCTCGCTCTTTTAGTGTCGGGGTGTTTCCAGCAAAATAGTGGTAATTCCCCATTTGGTAGTTGTGGCCCCGTTCCTCCCTGATTCATACCACTCAGCCAGATGTATTTGGGGTTAGTACGCAAAGTAGCAATTTGAAAGCCAGTGATTTGAAAATCAGGATCTAGGGCTGCGATCGCTATCCCCTCCCTGCCTAAAAGCTTACCAAAGGGGGAAATGCCAGGGAGGTCGGATGTTATGCCAAGGGGAGCATAAAGACCTGGTTCCCAACTTCTTAGCCAACCTAACGTTTCTAGCCAGTGAATTTCGTCAGTACTCAATTGCCTATTCTCTTGTAGATGCAAGGCGTGTTGAGTACTCAAAGTGGTCACAGTCGTTTGCAACAGCAGTCCGAATAGTTTATTGCGTTTCTCTACACTTAACCACTGCTTGACCTTGCCTGAGTGGTGTTGCTGTCGAAATTCTAGTTTCTTTTCTTGAGAGTAGTGACTGCTGTCGTCCTTAACAAATAAACCGCCCATGTCATTACGCAGCAACTTGATGAAGCGATAGCCTGCGGGTGCATCCTGTTGGCTAAAACTCCGCAAGCACTCAATTAAGCCATTGACATGGATGGCGCAGCCGTGATGGTTGTCGCAGATGGGACAGGGATTGCGTTTGCTAGTGTACTGACGTTTCATAGACGCAACTTACTTAAGCGGGAGTGTGAATTTCCCATGCATGAGATTTATGTGCGTCTGTAAAATAGCATTTTAGCTTTTTTCGCTAATTTAGTACTTCACTATATATATAGATCAATATGATCAGATGAGTACTTTTCGTCAAAAAGCTTGCTGTATAAGCGTTTGAAAAAAGCAACTATCACACAAGGGGGCGTTATTATCACGCGAGGGGGCGTTAATTTTAGCGTGTTTGAGTACTCAGCGATAAGCATTGCTGTGTAAAGGTTTAAGCTAAAATAGCCCTCATATCAGAAGCCAAATATCACATGAGGGGGGTAATTTGAGGTGAGTAGTGAGGGTTGAGTACTCGCAGCAAAAAATCGGGCTAATACTTGTGTAGTTCCATTAAAGTCAACAGCCTACCTTAGACCGTTAACAAAAACTATGCCCAAAAGTGAACCTCCAGTCATCCAGCCTCCTTTGCCACGACCGTCGCGGTGGCCTTACTGGGTGTTTGTCCCGCTCTGCGCGTTTGCATATACTGTGTTCTGCTTTACTTTTATTATGGCTGCTTGGGGTATGCGCGGTGAATCGAAGCCGTGGTGGTATATGGTGGCCCAGGTGCTGGCAATACCGGGCGTGTGGTTGCCCCCTTACATCGGCGCGCCATTATGGGGTGGAATTATGGGTTTCGTCCTCATCCGACTGTTCCGGCTGATTCGGAGCCGTCGTCGCTGAGCTTGGGTCGTTATGCGGCTCAATCTAATGGTTGGGGCTGCTCTTCAATTCTAGACGACACAGAATTTGCAAGCACTGTTTTGAGGCATTTTCCCATAAAGTCAACCGCTAGCCTAGACCAGACCCAAAACTTCTTTGAGCTTTACAGCATACTTCTCTGCAACCACCTTATCACTACCCTCAGTTTCAATATCTCTCACCCAACTCTGACTCATCCCTACCGCACGAGCAATCTCCCTTTGACTTATGCGCTTGGCTGTTCTAATCTGCCGTAAAATAGCCCCAGTAAGTTCGCTTGTTTGAGATAATTCAAAAATTTGTGGCGTAGCCTCTGCCTGGGAATGTGTTTTTACTATTTTATAGGTGCTGACTATGGTGTGTGCATTATGATTTTTTGTCTCATGTTGAGAAATTTCTTGAGCAGTTTGCTGTTTTTGAGTCTCAAATTTACTCAAATGATTTTGGCTTTGAACTGACACCTTCAAAATCAACTTTGCAGGCAACAAAACATTTTGAATATAGTTATCTGGCAATCTTTTAGTTCCAAGAAGCTCCTGATTTCGTTCTTTTGCAGATAAATTACTCAGTTCATCCGGCATCGCCCATAAAGGTCTGAGCCATAATGGGTAAGTTTTATCATCAAACTCTATTTTGATACCAACCTTATCTTTTAAAATTAGTAATGCCTCTTCCAGATTTTCTTTTAGTCTCCAGCCGTAACGATAATCATTAATTGCTTGTTCAATTTGATAGGATGGCAAAACGTTACTCAATAAGCTATGAACTGTGTAAACACCATTCTTGTGAGCGCGACTATTCTGAATAATATACAATGCTAGACTTGTAGCTAGTTTTTGTTGATGTGGATCTAGATCAAAAACTTGCTTGGGGATAAATCCATACTGGTACAGAGCAGTTTTTGACTGCTCACCTTGGGAATTGAGGAAATTATAAGTCCAAAGACCTGGTTGTACCCGGATTATAACTTCGCAAAGGTCATCATTGTCTCCGAACAAATTTGGTTGACTATATTCCTGTACGCTCACCATCCAAAGCAGGCAACGCTCTTTGATACAAAGGTTTAACTCCCCTTCATACCAGTGGATAACTGCACCCAAAGTCCCTACTACCACGGCTAAGTCTGCGATCGCCTTGAGTCTTTGAGATTTTGTCAGTTTTTTACTTTTATATATCTTCAGTGTTTTGATAAGTTCTAAACCTCGCAAAACAAATGGTTGCTTCCAAGGTTCTGCTTGTCGAGCTGCATATGTGGCGAACACAGCATGAAGCCTTGCTGCCATTACACCATATTGCTCCAGAATTTGATGTTCGGCGCAGTCTAAGATGTATTGTGGTTGATGCTCTTGTTTATTAAGAATGTAAAACTCAATATAACGACCCTTTCCAAATGGTTTTTGGAAGTAAAGGCTGCCATTACTGTACTCACTCCAGTCTGGGTGCTTAAGGTATGCTTGAGTGGCACTAATAATTGGTGCGCCTGTTGCGGTCATCTCGTAGTTTTTGCTTGTAA
Organism: Tolypothrix sp. PCC 7712; assembly: GCF_025860405.1. Taxonomy (GTDB): domain Bacteria; phylum Cyanobacteriota; class Cyanobacteriia; order Cyanobacteriales; family Nostocaceae; genus Aulosira; species Aulosira diplosiphon. Next base: position 164,151 of record NZ_CP063788.1, read on the forward strand.
ACAGCGGTGGTTTTGTAAAAGGAAGGTTTTTTGGTTTTCTAAGACGCTTATTTGTTTTTGCTGTTGGTGGTACTTCTAACCCAGAAATGCTTAGTTGATAGTTTGATGATTGAGGGTCAGCATACTCTATTTTATCCTGTTTGACCGACATTAAGGTTGCCCTCCCCAGCCACGCAAGATATGCGATTGAGAATTGGGGTGAGGGGTAAATGTCAGGATAATTTTTAAGGTATTATCTAATGCATTAAGCCATACTGCTTTCAATCCCAACAGTTGTAAATTATTTGAGTTGTATTTAGGAATGTCTGCTTGTTTGCCCATAAACGAAACCAAAATCATATAATTTGCTAAAGAAAAAGCAAACAGCAAAGTTTGTACTGCCACATGGCAGTAATGACCAAGTTTTGTAACTATCCTCGCTAGAATAAGTTTGTCAGGTTGAAGAGCGCCCCTTTTGGCTGTTTAAGGCTTTAGGACAACAATTTCTGTTTTGCATTACATCGAACACAGACGTGCTTGAGTTAGCCTTGCCTTTTTCAAGTAATTTCTGACACCTGAACATCGATAATATTCTGGTGAATCTGCGCCTTTGGGGATGTCTCTTTTTTGAGAACCGCCGCTTTCAGAAGCTTTGCAACCCAGTCAACTACAACTAAACCAGATTCTTTGGCAGCATCTTGTATTAATGGCTGTAAGTATGTAGGCAGTTGTAGATTTAAGGTAAAGGTTTCTTGTAATGGTGGCCGAGACTTGTTGATTTCATCTGACTCTGCCCATTGATGAGTCCAGAATTCGCATTCAGCTGCCCGTTGATTACCGTCCTTTTCGATAAAGCTCAATTTCCCCAGTTGATAGCAATAGAAGCTTTGGGGGTCATCAACAAACTCTCGGCTGCAATGAGCACAGTTCCAGCAGCTGCGTGCAACTGATTTTGTAGAGTTGTTAGTTGATTGTTGTTGGTTAGGAGTTTTCTTTTTCCTAGATTTGGTTACTACACTACCTTGCTGATATTCTTTAGCAACTTGGGCAACGTGGACAGATGTAACTTTGCCACTTGGAGCCGTAGAAACTGCTTTATTCCAAGCTTCCCGTTGTTTTTCGGGAGGTAGTACTGTTAGAGGACGGGCTTGGCGCTCATTGGCGGGAAGAATTTGTGCGCCATGGCGCACATTTTCATAAACTGAGGCTGCCTCAATTAACTGATAAGCCGAACGCCGAGACATCTCCCAACGAGTAATGCAATATTCCTCAAAATTTTTGTAGTCTTGCCGATATAAACGTTGATCTTGAATCTGGCGTAAGGCTTGTCCTATTTCCCAAAATGCTCTTAATCCACGTTCAACTGTAGCTTCTAACCTCCTTAGTTCTTGCGCCTCAGTTTCGCTAATAATTTCTATGTGCGATATATTTTGACCATTAGCCTTGTTTTGCTTATGGTCTTGGTTTAACTCCACTGGCTCACTATCATGAGTAGGAGTAAGAAGATTAAGTGTATCCAAATCAACGGTAGAGTTAGAGGATGACATTGATATGTTTTTTCCTCTGACAAGGTTTAAAGTCTTTGTGTAAACTGAAGGTATACTTAACTACGCTGTTATCAACAGATGTTTTTGTATACACATTAGTAAGTTTGCACGATGCAATAGTAAGCATTGCACAATGCAATAATAATTACATAGGATGCTTTAAATTTCTTAATAAAAATATTTTGTATCATAATATACAAAATATGATAATTTATTGTGCATAAACATATATTGTGATGGTCGATATCACCTCTGATTTACCGAAAAGGAGGGCTGGTGAAGCTGGGGAGTCTCTTGGAGAAAGCCCTCCGTAGATGGTCGGAAGCCTCCGAATTCATTCGGAAAAAACAAAAAAACACTTGCTTCGAGACGCATAGGCGCTTTAAGCAATACGTCCGTGACTTTTGCCTAATAGTTTACGCTCTTGTTCTTATTTGGGAAAGCTGGTCTTTATAGCCCAAAATGCCTGTATTAAAACCAAGGAAGGAAAAAACAAGTATTCTAAAAAATTCCTAAAACTGAGATAAATTAATCACCGTGCTAATGAAGTCGAGACTTGATGGTGTTCGAGTGAAAGCATCCCTTACGAATATGAAGAGTCGGGACATAAATTTTTGGTTGGTTTATTTATTTACAAGTACTTGGGGTAGCTGAAACCCTTGTAAATATTAGAATTTTAGTCTTAAATTAGTTATATTTAGATTAATAATCTAACTCCACAACGGCTGCCCTAGTATCCTTTAGTGGTTAGTATCCAGTGGTATAAATACTAAATTAAATTACGTAAGTATGAAGCCTCCAGTATCATTGGCCACTTTTAATTCCGGGTCTTCTACAATGCAGGAACGCCAGAAACGATTAGCTCAGTTGATTGAGCAGCTGTTACAAGATGGCTGGACTCAAACGACCTTATCTGAAGCGCTCGGTGTAGATTTCACAACTGTTTATCGGTGGTTGAAGGGTAAAACTATTCCCGAAGCTGATTCTAGGAACTTTCAGCGGTTAGCGAAGGTAACTGGTGGCGATAGTGTATCATTACAACTCTACTTAGATGGAGAAATTTCGCTATCCACGTACTGCAAAGATTTGGAGAAACAACAAGTGGAGGGTATAAAAAAACGTAAAATATTGACTTCTGAACAGATTAAAAGAGAAGTTTTAGCACAGATTTATTTACTTGATCCAGCAGATATTGCAGAAGTAATTTCTACAAGTGTAGCATTTTTAATTAAACGAGCTTGAACGAATTATACGTATCTATTAAATTGAGTGATTTGATTTATACTTTTAGGTTCGCCTGATTATCAAAGAGCATTAAAGTTGCATGTCTAGCCTCAGTTCCGACATGGTTCGCGTTTATTTGCAAGGGATTGGTCAGTTTCCCTTATTAACAGCAGACCAAGAAATTGTTTATGGCAGGCAGGTACAGCAAATGATGACCATCGAGCAACACTTTGATACGCTCAGCCAACAATTGAATTGCGAACCAACTTTGAATGAATTAGCTGTTGATGTTGACAAAAGCGAAACTGAAGTAACTCAAATACTTCAGCCAGGGAAACGAGCAAAGCAAAAAATGGTGACAGCAAACCTGCGGCTGGGGTACTACTATCTAAATATTGATAATTAATACCTTCGGTACAGGAGGGTAATTTTTCCAGTACTTGATTTTTCAGGCGATCCAACAGAAATGGTTGAATAAGTTTTTTGAGTTTGTTGTGTACTTGTTTATCCTGAAATTTCTCAATCGGGATAGCAAAGCGTTGATTGAAGCTTTCAAAGGAACGCAATAACCCAGGATTAATAAAGCGAAACAAATTTCACAGTTCGCCGAGGTAGTTCTCAATCGGAGTCTCAGTAGTAATTAGTTTAAACTCACCTTTGAGGTTCATCGCCGCCTGGGAAAGTTTGGTGCTCATATTTTGGATTACCTGGGCTTCATCCAGCACAATCATTTGCCACAGAGACAAATTAATTTTGTTTTAGTACTTGTTCAATTTCTACTAATTTTTGGCGTAGTACTTCTTGAAACTGTAGTAATTCAGAAGGATTCGCTTTTTTGAGCGACTCTAAAGAAAGTTTTTGCAAACGACGAGACGTTTGTGTTAAATCCTGAGTACTAGTATCATTTGTTACTGATGATTTTGATTGAGATGCTAGCACCTCAGTAACTAATTTTCGTGTAGCAATAGCAGATAATTTTTCAGCTATTACTTTCTGCGTAGTTTTTTCTCTAATGGAATTGGCTTCTTGTTCAGATAATCCTAAATTTTTAGCTGATAGTTTTTGTAATGCCATTGCATGAACACCTTTGAGTCCGCTTCGGATTGCAATTTTTAGGTCTTCTGCCAAAGATAGCATTGGAAAAATGTTGGCATCGATAGAAGCAGGATTTAGTTGTAAATCCAATAACACCCTTAATACTGCCTTCTCTGACTCACTTATATCTAAAATCTCTAGTTCTTGCTCTTGTTCTTTCGTATCCGCTGTTACTAGTTCCAAAACTGACTTTATACGCTTTTGTGCGTTTAAACGTCGTACTACTGTTGACAGGAGGCGCGGAATGTCTTGAATATTTAACCCAGTGATTGTAGATATTTCCCGTACAATCGCTTCTGCTTTATCAAGAGGATTAAGATCTTCTCGATGAAGAGAAGTCAGTAATGCTTTGCGATGTAAAGTAACTGGTTCTGGAATTATTACTGCTTGTATAGTTTGCCAACCTATACTTTTAGCGCTTCGCCAGCGTCTTTCTCCATCGAATATTAATAGATGATTACCTCTCTGAATCAGAATAATGGGTTGTAGTTGTCCATCTCTGCTTAAAGAGCGAGACATTGATTCGATACTTTCAGGCAAAAATGTTTGTCTAGGTTGTTCTGGATTCGGCTCAATTTGTTCGAGAGAAATTGATAGAATCCCTGATTGAGATTCTAGTTGTTTTCGCAACTCTTTAAGTTGTGATTCTAAATCGCTAGAATTTTTAGAACGGAGTTCCTCAATTTCTGCTTTTAATTGCTGTATTTCTTCCTCAGCAGCAGATAAATGCTGAGATTGCTTCGCACCTGAAAAATAATTCGTAAGATTAGGAGTTTTACGAGCGCACATAATTATTTTGTTCTTTTAGTTGTCTTGGGCTTTCCAATTAGATTTATAAGATACGAAGTAATTTCCTTAAAATCATCCTTAGCAGGATGGCTAGGACGATAAATATGTAATGGTAACCCTTGACCACTAGCATTGACAAATTCTGCACTATCTCGAATTGGTGAAAATGCTCGAATCTTCATTTGCTCCAACTGTTCAGGTAATGCTGCCAGTATCTGTCGATGCGTACTTCTGCGGGCATCATATTGATTAGGTATAAATCCTAAAATTTCTGGAGTGGGGTTTAAGCGCAAGTATTTGCAATGGTAGTAGTACCACTCCAATAGATGTGCCGCTCCTTGAATTGATTTCGGCTCTAACTGTACGGGAATAATCAGATGTGTACAAGCTGCCAAAGCCATTAAAGGTAGTGGACCCAGAGTTGCTGGGCAATCAAAAATAATTACATCATGTTCTAATGGGTAGTCAGTTAGACAGTCCGCTAAGAGATAAGCTCCTCGTTTGTGAAGTACAAGCTCATCTGCTGTTTGGGTTAGTACCATTCCTCCTTGACACACGACAACTTTATTGATGTACTGACTCCAGCATGGAGTTAGTGGCCAAGCACCCTCAAATTTATCTTTAAGAACCTCTGCTAACGTCTGTTCCGGTTCTGGTGGATTTAACCCACAAAATAATGTCAATGAACCTTGGGGATCTAGGTCGAGCAAAGCTACATTATATTTACGTTTTGCTAGCTCATAAGCTAAATGAACTGAAAGTGTAGTTTTACCACTACCCCCAGCATTACTGATCACAGCTAGTCGAATTTGCATGGTTTTGCTTCAAATACTGTTTTAAGATCGGACGTTTAGTGTCTCGATATCATATATCAATATATGATGTGCTGAATTATTTGCTCTTATCGAAAATTTAGGTTTAAATCCTCGCCCTTGTAGCGTGACTTTACAAGCAATTTACTAAAATGTAAAGCATGGAAAAACCTTCAGGTAGCGATTCTATTCCACCACCAAGCGAATTGTTATTAATCTAAGAGATAGGATTAGAAAAACAAAAATAGTTTACAAGCAAGGCAGAAATAAGGATGCCATTATCCGGAGCTAGTGCCTGCCAATGTTAATTTTGTGGCAGAAAAAATTTTAGACAACAGGTCATATCTAGCGGGGATTTATTCTGATGGTAAGTCCAGGAATAAATGTTGTACCACAATTCTGTTACGCAGGAGAGTACACTATTGACTCTGGACTTGAACAGAAAACTTACCGTTGAATTACCAGTTGTCTAGATCCTAGCTTTTATCTGGCTTTGCTACTAGCTCGCGAATACCATCAACATTGAGAAGTAGAAAATACGATTGATTAACTTAAAACTCAGGATATGGAATGCCTCTATCCGTTCAAAATACATGGGGTTTAATACCAATACATGATTTTTCCGATACTTTTGGCTAGCATTCATGGTAGGGGTTGTAACTGAATGGACTTATTTGATCAACATCTGGCTCAAGTCACAGCAACAGAAGCTCCACTGGCAGCCAGAATGCGTCCTTTGACACTTGATGAATTTGTTGGTCAAGACCATATCCTTGGACAAGGAAGGCTTCTGCGACGTGCCATTAGTTTAGACCAACTGTCTTCACTGATTTTTTATGGACCCCCAGGAACTGGCAAGACCACTTTGGCGCATGTGATTGCTAATACAACTCGCGCTCATTTCATTGCTATCAATGCTGTACTATCTGGTGTCAAAGAAATTCGGGCGGCGATTGAAACTGCACAACAGCAGCGCAAATTCTACAACCAGCGGACTATCCTGTTCGTGGATGAAGTCCATCGTTTCAACAAATCCCAGCAAGATGCATTACTGCCGTGGGTAGAAAATGGGACAGTAATTTTAATTGGGGCAACCACAGAAAATCCGTATTTTGAAGTGAATAAAGCACTAGTCAGTCGTTCGCGGATTTTTCAGCAAACACTTACTGATTCTCAACGTGGTTATGGCAAGCTGGCAGTGCAAATCGAGACTGACGCTTTAGCTCACTTAGTTAATGTTGCCAACGGTGATGCTCGCTCATTATTGAATGCTTTGGAATTAGCCGTAGAGACGACATCGGCTAATTCCACGGATGTAATTCACATCACCTTAGCAATAGCGGAAGAATCAATTCAGCAGCGAGCTGTTTTATACGATAAAGAAGGTGACGCTCATTTTGATACTATTAGCGCCTTCATTAAAAGCTTACGCGGTTCAGACCCGAAGCATTTGATCGCGTCGGTATGCCAGAAGGACGATATCACCTAGCGCAAGCAACACTTTATTTGGCAACTGCACCAAAGTCAAACAGCATTATGGGTTTTTTCGATGCTTTGGCAGCTGTTGAACGCGAAAAGTCAGGTGAAATTCTGAATCACCTCAAAGATGCTAGTCGGGATAAAAAAGGATTTGGGCATGGAGCCGGCTATCTGTATCCTCACGCTTACCGAGACCATTGGGTGGCGCAGCAATACTTGCCTAAAAGCTTGCAAGGGCAAGTATTTTATCAGCCATCAATGCAGGGATTTGAAGAAAAAATTAATGCTCAAGTTGCCAGCCGCCGTGAAGCTCGACTAGCTGCTTTAGTAGAAGGAATTGGTGTTGCTCCCCTAGAAATACTAACTTATGGCAGTGTTGACCAAACTACTGAATTATGGCTACAACGTACTCTCTCGCAAGTAGGTACGCAATTAGCTACAGTACGCGATCGCATTTTCAGCTTAACCCAATTACAATGTCATCATTTGGTATTGGATTTAAATGCAGGTAGTGGTTTACTCACCTGGGAAGCAATCCGCTGTGTCCCAGAAGGTGGAGTTTATGCTTGTGTTCATACTCAAAATGATGCTCTTGCTCTCATGGAACAAGCAGCAGCACTTCCAGAACTGATGCGTCCAGTGATATTAAATGCTCAAATCACTGAACTACCTGCTGTGCTAGCTTCACAAACGCCAGGAGTAATATTTGACTACATTATTGGTCGCAATGTATTGTTTGCCCAATCGGATAAAGCGAGCGCGGCCCAAATTCTAGCTAAATTACTGCCTTCGTCAGGAAAAATACTGCTGGCGGAATCAATCCCACGCCACACACAAAGGCTTTATCGCTTAATTGAGCCAGAAAAGTTGGATAAAAAATTGTATCAGCGTTTAGTTATGGCTGAAGAAGCTATCTACTCAAATCAGTCAGATCCAATGTTGAATTGGGATGCTTTTGATTTGCAGCAAGCTTTTGAAGATGCAGGGTTAACAGTCGAAGTATCAGTTGAGCAGAACACAACACCAATACACATTAGCTCAGGCTTTATTGAGCGCTTGTTTAGAGCCAATGCAAATCGACCCAGTTATGGTGAGCGACTAGCTCAGAATCTGACATCCGAGGAAATACATTCTCTCAATGAAATATTTATGCGTTCCTTGCTCAATCAAACAGTCAGTTGGATGAGTTCTACTGCTTTTTTGAAAGCAGCATATAAAATTTGACATCTTTAGCAGTCTACAAAAATTCCTGGGTTATAAGTAGGGGCTATATATACCCCAAAAACACTTGGGAATTTTTATGCTCATTTTACCCCCTATATAGGGTATATATAGGTAGTACTTAGGGTATTTTTGGCTGATTAATACTTTGTACCCCATTTGACACCCATGACCAACATTCACACGTTACAAAAAATTTTTCCGGCGGGCTTTGATAACGGTTACGGCAGCCTCAAACTTTTAGTCGATGGCTTTGGAGTGGTTCGCGTCCCCAGCTACATTTCTTCTGTTGACATGGAAGATGTTCCCGGAAGAGTAGTTTTCAATGGTACTGCCTACACCGTCGGAGAATCTGCTTTTCGCACAGGTTATCATTTTGAACGAAATACTGATAACAATGAAAATAAAGTCAATAATGCACTGATTACATTATTAGGTGCATTGGCACATCTGCCACACCGTAAGGCTTGGCATTTAAAGTTAGTCGTCAGCCTACATGATGTTGGTTTGGCAGGAGACTTAAAACAAATACTCAACGGAGAATATCAACCAATACTTGCTGGCAAAGTTTCAGAGGTCAAGATTGAAGTACTCAAAGTCGTCCCAGAGGGTATGGGTGCATTGTTTGGGCAACAACTTCCCCCAAAATTAACCGTTTTAGACTTTGGCAACGGTACAACTCTGTATTCTCGTTACAGCCAAGGTAAGCGTGAAGTTCACACTCCTTATCCCACAGGTGTAGAAGTCCTCATAGAGGATATCTCCCAAAAGATGAAACATCTTAATGGCGGTAAAATCGGTGACCCATCAAAAATTCGATTTTGTCTAGAAATGGGACATACCAGGTATAGCCGTGATATTGATATCAAAGATGTCTACAGTGCTTGTTTAAAGGACTGGTACGAAAAATACTTGAAGAAAGTTGTGAATCTCACACTTGATGCCAAACACGCTGGAGACGAAATTTGGGCGATTGGTGGCGGTTGTCTGTTACCTGGATTTAAGAAGTTATTAGAGAAGAATGGGTTCCGAATTCTAGATAATCCGGTAGAAGCTAATGCCTTTGGGCTATTAGAAATGGCTAAAGCGATTGTCAAAAAGAATACCTAAGCATATTTTGTAGAAGATAACAATGGCAGATAAACAAGACTCAACCCCAGAAAAAATTCGTATTAAAGACAGCTACCGTGAACGCATATTTGCAGAATCACAACAATTAGATAAAAGTTACCTAGAGACGCTTTACTTTATCATTGATTGCTATTTTGCATTCAAAAAAGGTGCATTTCCGATATATCCAGCAGTCACACATACACCTGTTGTTACTCCTAGTGCTACAAAGCAAAACCTAGAAGAACAGTCTACTCCAGGGCCATCTACACAAGAAATTCAAGAAACTTCAGATGGCGAAACTTTCACTCTTGATTTTGATTTATAACTAAGTGGCGTGTGTGGGGTTCGCACCCCCAGATACACTGCTCTTTTCTTCACCCAGTTTTGGAGAAAGAAAAAACTAAGAAACACTTACTCTATGAAATCGATGATCTGCTCACAGCAAGGGTTTGTCGTAGGTAATGTCGCGCAACACTTTTGCTCGACATTGGTTACTCTACTAAAGCCTGGAATCTCCCCAGAAAAACTGGGTTTCTCCAGAACGAATCGCACTTACACATATCTCGGCTCAACCCCAAAAAGAGTATCTTTCTTTCAAGCACTCAAACTATAGGAGCAACAAAATATACAGTTAGGCTAAATTGATATATTGGCTTACCCATAACAGTAGGCAATCGCTTTCTTATAAGAGTAAAACTGTTTAGCCCATTGTGTTTGGTGTTCGCTAGTTTTTAAGCAAAAGTCTAAAACTTAACTTTGTTGCTGATCGCATGACTGACTTACTTAATTTTTATACTGATCTACAAGTAATTAAAAGCAATAGCCCTTTCCCTCTAAATACACGCGATACAGTGTGGATGCTAAAAGGCGGTGCAATGGCGGTGTTTGCGATCGCTACTACCAACGGTAGTCCCCAGGGTGCGCGACGTTATCTATTCGATGTCAATCCAACAGATGTGCTGTTTGGTATCGCAGCCGTATTGGAAGGGCAGTCTCATGGATTAATTGCCGTTGCCTATGAAGAAACGCATTTAGTATCAATTAATTTGGCAGACTGGGTAAAGCAAGTAATCGCCAATGATGAATGGGAGACAGTTTTTCAGCCGTTGCAGCAGTGGAGCGATCGCTTAGTTGAAGCTTTGCAAGCAGCAGATATTTCACTCAATGGTATCAATTTAAAAGGACTAGACACTTTTGATTTGGTCAGTGAACACCTGGATCAGTTCCACAATGATGTTTTACTTTGCTTGCACCAACTCGACCAAAAAGAGACTTTAACACGCTTTGAGCAATTTCGTTCGCGGCAGCAATTGAATCAAGAGGCGAGCGATCGCGCTATCCGTAATTTTACTGCTATTTTTCGCCGCTCAGAAGTAAAAGTTTTACCGGAAGGAACAGCTTTATTAATTGCTGCTGGGGCTGTGGGTAAAGCAATGGGGATTGAAATTCGTCCGCCAGGGAAATCAGAAGACCCCAAGCGCCTTAAAGACCCCTTAGAAGCGATCGCCCGCGCCTCGCGGATTCGGCTTCGCCAAGTAATTTTACGAGGTGCTTGGTGGGAGTTTGACTCAGGCCCCATTTTGGCATACACGGCACAAGATAAACGCCCCTTGGCTGTGCTTCCTGTAGGTAGAAATCGTTACGAAATATTAGATCCCGAACAACAACGTCCCATTCCTCTCAATGCCAACACAGCTGATTTGATTTCGCCTGTAGCCTATGTTTTTTATCGACCATTCCCAGACAAAGTACTCAAATCCTTAGAAATTCTCAAGTTTGCTACAAGGGGGACGCGGCGAGACTGGGTAAGAGTTTTGCTCTTGGGCGCAATTATTTCCCTATTGGGAATGGTCACTCCTCAAGCAACAGCCATTTTAATCGACAATGCCATTCCTAGTGCCAATCGGGGATTGATTTTTCAACTTGCTTTGGGGTTGCTAGCGGTGAACTTTGGCAGCACAATGCTGAATTTGGTAGATAATATCGCTATCATGCGGGCGCAAACCCTGGCTAAAGTTCAAACTCAAGCAGCAATGTGGGATCGGCTGCTCAAGTTACCCGTTCCTTTCTTTCGCAAATACACAATTGGTAACTTGCAAAGTCGGGTTGCAGGTATCCAAAAACTGCACCAAATTCTCAGTCGCAGTGTGATCAGGTCACTTTCCCACAGTTTCTTTGCTTTATTAAATTTGGCTTTGCTGTTTTCTTACAGTTCTCAATTGGCGCTGGTGGTAATGGGAGTGGCAGCGGTTAACGTGGGAATGACGCTGTTTTCGTTTTTGATTTCTCGCCAAAAGATGATTCCCATGCAAGAACTCAGTGGGGAAATATCCGGGCTAACGGTGCAGTTGATTGGTGGAGTATCTAAGCTGCGGGTTGCTGGTGCAGAAGAGAGGGCATTTGCTTATTGGTCGCAGATGTTTGGTCAGCAGCTCAAGCTCATGCTGAGTACGGAAGCAATTGAAGATGGTGTAACACTGTTTAACATGATTTTGCCTACAATCAGTTCCATGCTGATTTATGGTACAGCGATACTTATTGCCCAAGCACAAACCCAAGGTCAGACAGGTTTTTCTACAGGAACATTTCTTGCATTTAATACAGCTTTCGGTACTTTTATCAGTGGAATTACGGCTTTGAGTGGAACCTTAATTAAGGTGATGGAAGTTGCTGTTATCTGGGAGCGAGTGCAGCCGATTTTGGCAGAAAAGCCGGAGGTTGATGCAGAAAAAACCGATCCGGGGCTATTAGCGGGGGGAGTGAAGCTAGATCAAGTCAGTTTCCGCTACCAGGAAGATGGGCCGCTAGTCTTGGATAAAGTGACAATTGAAGCCAAGCCCGGAGAATTTATCGCTTTGGTGGGGCCATCAGGGAGTGGTAAGTCTACAATTGTTAGGTTGCTGCTGGCTTTTGAACAACCAGAGCAAGGGACGATTTATTACGATGGGCAGGATTTGTCAGGGTTGGATATCTCTGCGGTGCGACGGCAGTTAGGTGTGGTGTTGCAAAATGGTCGGATTAATACTGGTTCAATTTTCAAAAATATTTCTAAAGGTGCGTTGGTAACAATAGATGAAGCTTGGGAAGCTGCACGGATGGCTGGGTTAGCCCAGGATATTGAACAAATGCCGATGGGAATGCACACCGTAATTTCCGAAGGGGGAACGAATCTTTCTGGCGGTCAGCGTCAGCGATTGTTAATTGCTCGTTCTTTGGTTCTTAAACCAAAGATTCTGATTTTTGATGAAGCGACAAGTGCTTTAGATAATCGCACCCAAGCAATTGTTAGTGAAAGTT